>CAZAHX010000346.1:0-2251 GCA_964485005.1 uncultured Acidimicrobiaceae bacterium
CAGTGGTCAATGTGCTACCCGCCTCCGAGCACGAGGAGGAGCATCTCCCCGGCTCAATCAGCATCCCGCTCAGAGAGCTGACCGAAGAGGCCCTGACTGGCTTGGCCCAGGACGAGCCGGTAGTGGTCTATTGCCACGACGACTTGTGAGACATGTCTTCACGAGCCGCGTGCCGGCTCGAGGAATTGGGATTCACCGAGGTCTATGACTACGTGGGAGGGATCGCAGACTGGAAGGCCGCAGGTCTTCCCATCGAAGGGACCACCGACGCCCGACCACGAATCGCCGACGCCACCCGGGGCGACGTCCCCACCTGTCGACCAGACCAGTCCGTCGACTCGGCTTTGTCCGACGCCGCCGCGGCGGGATGGGAGATGTGCGTGGTGGTCGACTGCGACGGGGTGGTGGTGGGCCGGTTGCGCTCCGATGGCAGCGACCAAGACGGGCAGCTGGTGGCAGATGTCATGGAGCCGGGGCCGGCCACGGTGCGACCCGACGGGCTGCTCCATCCGCTGGTCGACCGGATGGACCGCCGGGAAGTGGCAGACGTGTTGGCCACCACCCCCGAGGGTCGTCTGATCGGAGTGTTGGTCTTGGAGGAAGCAAAAAGGCTTCTGGCCGGGGAGCCACCGGAACGGATCTGGCGGGATTGCGACGGCTGTCCGGGCCGGTGGGCAGAGTCACGAGCGTGAGTAGATGACGTCGCCACACGCCTTCATCTGCTCACCCTCCGCGAAAGGTGAAGATGGATCGGGGTAGAAGGACCAGCGGGTCGGGCCGGTACACGATGCTGGTCGCCCTGGTGGTCGTGGTCGCCGTGGCCGGCTACGCAGGCTTTCTCCTCTACCCGCGCTTCGACCTCCCCGCAGTTCAGGGTCTCGGTCTGCTCGGTCTGGCCGCAGCAGCGGGAGTGGCCTCGTTCTTCTCTCCTTGTTCCTTCCCGCTGCTGGTCACGCTGTTGGGACGACAGGCCGCCGCCGGCAACCAGAAGGGAGGGCAAACCCGACCTGCGCTGTTCGGAGCCGCCCTCGCCCTTGGGGCGGCGGCGTTCATGGTTCTGGTGGGGGTGGTGATCGCCCTCGGCGGGCAGGCCATGTTCGCCGGCGTGACCTTCACCAGCCCGGCGGGTATCGCCATCCGCACCATCGTCGGCGTGGGTCTGATCGCCCTCGGCTTGATCCAAGCCGGGATCCTCCCCTTCTCCATGCACGGGGTGAGCCGACTGGTCAAGCCGATTCTCGGAAGCCAGGCCGGTCTGCGGCGTGACCGTCCCCTGAGCGGGTTCGCCCTGTTCGGGTTTGCCTACGTCCTGGCCGGGTTCGGCTGAACCGGTCCCATCCTGGCCGGTCTGGCCAGCTACGCCCTCGCCCTCGGCGGCTTCGGAGCGGCCTTCACCGCATTCGTCGCCGCCGCCGTGGTCCTGGTCGGCCTGCTCTTCACGGCCGCGTTCACCGTGGCCCGCGCTCAGCAGAGCACCATCGAGCGAATCACCGCACAGGCGCCGGTCATCAAGAGGTGGGGTGGCTGGATTTTGATCGGGGTCGGGCTCTGGTTCGTCGCTCTGGCAGTTTTCGCCGACTTCTTCGCCAACCTGTTCCCGGTGTGAGGCACGCCAGGTGAGGGAGAACTGCCCGAGTCTCCGCTCGTACAGTGGTTTTCATGACGATTCTGAGATCGATCGTGTTGTTCGTGCTCGCTGCCGTGGCCGAGATCGGCGGCGCCTGGCTCGTCTGGCAGGGAGTCAGAGAGAGAAAAGGGCTCATCTACATCGGCGCCGGGGTGATCGCCCTCGGCATCTACGGGTTCTTCGCCACCTTCCAGCCCAGCCCCCACTTCGGGCGGGTCCTCGCCGCTTACGGTGGCGTCTTCGTCGCCGGCTCCCTGGCCTGGGGGATCGTCTTCGACGGGTTCCGACCCGACCGCTACGACCTCGTCGGCGCCGCGATCTGTCTCATCGGGGTCGCCGTCATCATGTACGTCCCCAGAGTTGGAGGCTGAAGCGGCTATCTGGCAAATCGGATCTCGAGCCGGCGTCCACCGAGGTGGACGCCCCTCAGCGCCTCGATGGCGGTGCTGCCGTGCTTCTCGGACATGTCTACGAAGCCGAAGCCCTTGGAGCGGCCCGAATTCTTCTGTCTGACGATCGTGGCTCGCTCGACGATGCCATGGTCGGAGAACAGCGTCTCGAGTTCCCGCTCGGTGGTCTTCCAGGGCAGGTTTCGCACCAGGATGCTCCGGGTCGAGGCGCCGT
>CAZAHX010000347.1:0-2240 GCA_964485005.1 uncultured Acidimicrobiaceae bacterium
TGTTGACGACGCTCAGCGACCTCCACCTCCGCACCGGGGAAGTGGACCGGGCCCGAGAGCTGGTGGAGACGGCCGAGGAGCTGCGCGCCGAGCACGGCGCTCCCGAGTGGGACGACGTTGCGGTAGAGCGCACTCGGGGAGAGATCACCCGGCGCAGTGGGGACCTGGCCGGAGCGGTGGAGATCGCCAGGGAAGCGCTGAAGAACCCCGTCAGCGACCGGGGACGGTCACGGATGTACAACCTCCTGGGAACGACGTCCGCGGCCCTCGGCGACTTCGACACCGCCTACGACGCCTTACAGCGCGAGTTGGAGCTGCAAGAGCGCCTCGGGTACGAGGGCTATGTCGCCAGCGCCCACGGCAACCTCGCCGAAGTGGCTATGCGCCGAGGCGACGTACCCGCCGCCGCCGGCCATCAGCGGTCCTGTCTCGAGCTGGCGGTCGCCTTGGGGTCACCGGCGTTGGTCGCCTTCTCGCTCATCGTCGCCGCTCGGATCGCCGGTTGGCGGGATGATTGGACGACGGCGGTGGCCCTCCACGCCAAGGCCGAGGAGCAGCTAGAGGAAATCGGGCTTGTCCTTTATGAAGATGACCGGAAGGAAATCGAGGCGCTCCTCGATCGGGCCCGCGAACAGTTGGGCGATGAAGACTTCCGGGCTGCGCGCTCCCAGGGGCTTGAGGAGACGCTCTCGGACGCCGTTCAGCTGGCGGACCAGGTGCTGGCCACCGCGGAGGGCCCTTAGGAACCGGTAGGCTCGGCGAAGATTGCAAGAAAGGGAAAAGGTATGGTCACCATCAATCCGGATCGGCCGACCGGCCCCTGGCAGACGCGGGTCAGGTTCGGGCCCGGTGGAGTATTCGCATACCGGCCCGGGGAGTTGCTGGTCAAGGCCGATATCGCCGACATTGCCAACGAGAGACTGCTGCGATGGGCGGAGGAGCGTCGAGCCACCGACGAGACGTTCGACCTGTACCGGGAGGAAGGCCTGGTGGCGGAGTCGTTCGCTCGGTTCAGAGGGTCGTTCGACACGCGGGAAGCCATGGAGGAACTCCACAGCCAGGGGATCGCCAGCCAGGTCAACCATGTCCTGTTCACCACATCGTGCTGTCCTCCCCATCCCTCGGATCCCTCGGCGGAGGCGTTCTATGCCAGCCCGTTCTATGCCAGCCCGTTCTATGCCAGCCCGTTCTACGCAAGCCCGTTCTACGCAAGCCCGTTCTACGCAAGCCCGTTCTACGCAAGTGCTGGGTGTGGGTGCGACTGCGGATGTCGGTGCGGGTGTGGCGGGGGAAGCGGAGCCAACCCGTTCTATGCCAGTCCCTTCTATGCCAGTGCCGATCCCAGCCCGTTCGCCGACCCGACGAGTCGACATACCGGAGGTCGAAGCAGCTCGGCCAGACCTGCAGCCGATCCGCAGGGGCCGAAGAGGCCGCAGGTGGAGGGGGCGGTGCGGGTCGCCATCCTCGACACCGGCTGGGCCCAAGCCGACGTCCCCACCGGCCTTCCCGGGATCAACGTCACGGCCCACGGAGGAGACCATCCCGACGCCGATGGTGATGGTTTTCTGGACCCCGCCGCCGGGCACGGCACCTTCATCGCCGGGATCATCGAGCAGCTGACTCCAGGCTGCGACCTCGAGGTAATCGAGGTGCTGAGCACCTACGGAGAAGGTGATGAAGCCGAGATCTCCCAGGTTCTCACTGCCATGGCCCATCGGCCCGAAGAGGAGGTGCCCCATCTGGTCAACTTGTCCTTCGGTGGATACTCGCCTGTTGGAATGGCAGTCCTCACCCAGGCGATCTCAGAACTCCACGCGGCCGGGGCGGCGGTCGTCGCTTCGGCTGGGAACGACGGCACGTGCATCCCCATGTTCCCGGCTGCGTTACCCAACGTCGTTGGGGTCGCCGCCTTGGACCAGGAGGGCAAGCCGGCGCGATTCACCAACTACGGGCCGTGGGTGCGCGCCTGTGCCCCCGGTGGCGATGTTGTCAGCATCTTCTTCGAGGGGTTTGACGGCGCCGGGCCACCGGAGCAGAACTACGACCCCGACCGGTTCGAGGGATGGGCTCTCTGGAGCGGCACGTCGTTCGCGGCTCCGGCGGTGGTGGCCGCACTGGCCAGGGTGATCGACCAAGGCGCCGCGCCACATGACGCGGTGGCGCAAATGGTCGATGACCAGCAGCTTGCCCGTAAGCCGATGCTGGGGACAATTGTCGATCCAACCAAATGATGGAGGCCA
>CAZAHX010000348.1:0-2236 GCA_964485005.1 uncultured Acidimicrobiaceae bacterium
ACCTCGATCGGAATCGGGTCTCCGGCACTCTCGAGGAGCAGGAACTGCTGACCGTCTCCGGATACCTCCCACGATGGATACCCGCCACGGCCGCTGACGGTGCTCGTGAACAGGGCCTCGGGAACGCCGAGGTCGGGCGACGCCCCCGGGTTCACGGTTACCGCCATTACCCTGTGGTCGAGAGTCAGGTAGAAGAGCTCTCCGCCGTCGCCTCGCCATCGGGGCGCTTCCCCACCGCCGAGCGACACTGGAATCGAAACCCCGCCCTCGGCGTCCATGAGGTAGACCTCCTCCCTCCTCGACTGGTCGCTGACGTAGGCGACCCAGCGTCCATCGGGCGAGAATCGGCCTTGCCCCTCGTGGAAAGGCGTCGCGAGCAGGGGGCGGGGTGCCCTCTCCTCCGGCTCCATCTCCGCGACCCAGAGGTCGAGACCGCTCTCACCGGTGAAGGCCGCATAGAGAAGCCGCCCCGCTCTCGACCAATCCAGAGGGAAGTTCCAGGTCTCCGAGAGAGATAGAAGCTCCGAAGTCCGATTGCCCCCGATCTGCAGCCGGTGGACCCCCTCGGTCTCGTCGACCGAGCTGCCGTGATTGGTGAACAGGATCTCTCTGCCGTCGGGAGACCACACAGGCGCCGACTCGCTACCCGGGAGGCTGGTCAAGCGCTGCCGGGAGCCGCGCTCGAGGTCGAGAAGCCACAGATCGGACTCTCCGGTACCGGGGATCTCGGTCTCCATCACCGCTCGGCGCTCCTCCGGTGCGAGAACGAATTCCTTGTCAGGGCCGGGGTCGCTCGCGAACGCGATCTGTCGGCCGGCCCGATCGCGCCAGACCAGCCGGGACGAGGGGAAACCGCGCAGATAGGCCAGGACGCCGGCGGGCGCAACGGCGAAAGGCGCCCAGCCGGTGACGAAGGAGGGCAAGCCTTCGGCGACCGGAAACGGGTCTCCCCACAGCCTCAGCGTCTCCAGATCGAACGGTCGCGCGACTAGTGTGCCGTCGGTCACGTAGAGGAGGCGGCTTGTCGAGGGGTCGTAGGCCACACGGCTGGCAAAGGGAAACAGCACGCGCCCCTCCCCCGTGCCGAGATCGGCCACCGCCAGGACGTTCTCCCCCTTGGGACGGTAGAATTTGTGGAAGAGGACCCGCTTCCCGTCAGGAAGGACGTGGGGGAAGCGTGCGGCACCGGCGCTCAAATCGGGGTCGTCGGGGACCAGGGGCTCGGGGACACCCCCCGTGGCGGGAACCGTGAATATGCCGCTTCCGGCGGTCATCGACTGGGTGAAGACGATGACGCCCTCAGGGCTCCAATCGCCGGTATTGGCACCCTGGACGTCACAGAGCGACTGCACGACGCCGCCACCAGCCGGCACCCTCTTCAGGGCGCCGCCGGCGAAGAACGCGAGAAACTTCCCGTCGGGGGACCAGAAGGGCGATGATGCGTCCACCGATCCGTCGAGGCGCCGGAATCGGACCGCGTCGAGGGGCCGGATCCAGATCTCTCGTCGTCCCTCGTGGTCCAGCACCACGGCGAGCATGGTCCCGTCGGGGGAGAGTGCGAGATCGAGCGTCTCGACCCTCTGGACGAAGTGCGAGTCGGGCACGGCCGGAAGCGCGAAACGGATCTCCCGGGGTCCGGGTCCGGGCTCCGGCGTCTTCGAGAAGAACCCCCAGACGGAGGCGGCCGCCGACATCACGAGAGCGAGCGCAGCGATGCTCCACGCCAGCCGCTCGCGGCTCTCTCTTCGCCTGGCCACCGGGGCGGCGACGCCGGCCTGGGAGCCCGTCTCGGAGATCCACCGCAGCTCCACCGCCACGTCCTTGGCGTTCTGCCAGCGCTCCTCCGGGTCCTTCGAGAGGCAGCGGAAGACGACGTGGTCGAGGGCCGGCGGCGAGACGGGCTGAACTTTGGACAGCGGATCCGGCTCGGATCGCAGCACTGCGGCCATGACACTGGCGGCGCTCTTGCCCTGGAAGGCCCGTTGTCCCGTGGCCATCTCGTAGACGACCGCCCCCAGGGCGAAGATGTCGGAGCGGGCGTCGGCCTCGGCTCCCTCCACCTGCTCCGGCGACATGTAGGGAAAGGTACCGAGGACGGCGCCCTCCTCGGTGAGCTCCCGCCCCCCTCCCATCGTCATCGTGGGAAGGTCGGCCGCTTCTCCCGCTTCCCCCGCCGCCAGCCGGGCCAGGCCGAAGTCCAGGAGCTTGGCCCCCGAGGGGGTGAGCACCACGTTGG
>CAZAHX010000349.1:0-2232 GCA_964485005.1 uncultured Acidimicrobiaceae bacterium
GCTCGACAGCTACCGCACCATCGTCAGGACCGAGCCCGAGGCTGCCTCAACGGTCGGCAAGTGGATTGCCGAGACCAACCAGGAGCGCCGCCGACTCGAATCCATGCTCGGGCGGACGCCCACCACGAGGCTCACCGCCGACGACATCAGAGCGTTAGTCGTCAGCCTGCAAGACATCACCGCCACGCTCGCCGGAGCGGACCCAGCGGACAAGGCCGACGTATACGCCGAGATGGGAATCGAGATCACCTACCACCAGGACGGCCGGGTCGTTGTCGAATCCCGGCCTCGTGTAGTTGACTCGGGTGTCGGAGAGAGGACTCGAACCTCCACGGGGCTGTGAACCCCACCAGGTCCTTAGCCTGGCGCGTCTTCCAATTCCGCCACTCCGACAGGGGAATAACGAGATTGTATCCCGGGGGTCAGCTCAAGACGAAGGTGAGGATCAGCGTGCTGATCCCGAAGAGGACCCCCACCACGACGGTGAGCCGGTCGAGGTTTCGCTCCACCACCGTGGATCCGCCCAGGTTCGAGGTGGACATGCCACCGCCGAAGACGTCTGACAGCCCGCCCCCTCTCCCCGAGTGAAGGAGCACCAGGGCGATGAGGATCAGCGACAAGATCACGTGCAACACGATGAGGATGGCGGCAACAAGACTCATGACTGAGTCTCCAGATTAGGCGGTTGACGCCCTCTAACCCGACCCCGCCTGCTTGGCAACCGCCTCGGCGGCCGCCTCCGCGGCTTCGGGATCACCGAGATACCGGCTCGAAATCGGATTCAGATCGTCGTCCAGCTCGTAGACCAGCGGGATCCCGGTAGGGATGTTGAGCCCGACGATCTCTTCCTCCCCGATGTCGTCGAGATGCTTGAGAAGTGCTCGGATCGAGTTGCCGTGGGCCACCACCAACGGGGTGAGGCCCGCCTTCAGATCGGGGGCGATGTCCGAGTGCCAGTAGGGAAGGAGACGGGCCACCACGTCGGCTAGAGCCTCGGTGGAGGGGACCTCGTCGGGGGGCACGTCGTCGTACAGCGAGTGATGACTCGGATGACGCTCGTCGTCTGGCTCCAGTGCCGGGGGCCGGACGTCGTACGACCGCCGCCATTCGAGCACCTGCTCGTCTCCGTAGCGCTCTGCGGTCTTCTTCTTGTCCAATCCCTGAAGCGCTCCGTAGTGACGCTCGTTGAGCCGCCAGCTGCGCTTGGTGGGCAGGTTCCCCCAGCCCGCTTCCTCCACGGCGATATCGGCGGTGTCGATTGCCCTCTTCAGCACCGAGGTGTAGAGCACGTCGGGCTCCAATCCGGCTTCCACCATCAGCCCGCCCGCCTGCCGCGCCTCCTCCTCGCCCTCGGGTGTGAGCCCGACGTCGGTCCACCCGCTGAACAGGTTCTCGAGGTTCCAGGTCGACTGGCCGTGGCGGAGCAAGATCAGGGTGTGGCTCATATTCGGTATCTGACTATGGCGGCGAACTTGTCGGGATCGAGAGACGCTCCCCCGACCAGGGCGCCGTCGATGTGTCTCTTGGCCATGAAATCCTTGATGTTGCCCGCATTCACCGAGCCGCCGTAGAGGAGACGGATGGCTTCGGCGGCATTGCTGTCGCTCATCGACCTCACCTGGTCCCTGATCATCTCCGTCATCTCCCCGGCGTCGTCGGGAGAGGCGTGACGGCCCGTGCCGATGGCCCAGACCGGCTCGTAGGCGATCGAGCACGATGCAAGTGCCTCGCGGTCGATGCGGGCGAGAGCCGCCTTCACCTGGCGCGCCACCACATCCTCGGCCTCCCCGGCGTCTCGTTCCTCGGCCGTCTCCCCGACGCAGACCACCGGCCTCATCCCGGCGGCGAGCACGGCGCCCGCCTTGGCGTTGACCATCTCGTCGGTCTCCCCGAAGTGTTGGCGACGCTCGGAGTGGCCCACGATGACATGGCTCACGGTGAGCTTGGCCAGCATCGGGGCTGAAATCTCTCCGGTGTAAGCGCCGCTCTCCTCCCAGTGCGTGTCCTGGGCCCCGAGGCCGATGCGCATGTGATCCTGCTCGATGACGACCTGCGCCGAGCGCAAAGCAGTGAAGGGCGGGGCCACGACCACCTCGACCCGGTCGTAGTCCTCGGGCTCGAGGCGGTAGGAGAGCTTCTGCACCATCTGGATGGCCTCCAGGTGGTTGGCGTTCATTTTCCAGTTGCCGATGATCAGCGGCTTCCTGTCTGTCATCACACCCATCTTTCCAG
>CAZAHX010000350.1:0-2220 GCA_964485005.1 uncultured Acidimicrobiaceae bacterium
CCGAGAACTGGCACATCACCCTGCGCTTCCTGGGCACCGTCGACCAGGTGACTTACGAGCGCTTTCTCGCCGGTCTCGATGTGGAGGGACGCGAGCCGTTCCGGGTCCAACTGGGCGGGATCGGCGCCTTTCCCAATGCCCGTAGGGCGACGGTGGTCTGGCTCGGCATCGAGAAGGGGGGCGCCCAGCTCGCCGCTCTCAACGCGGTCGCCGAGGAGGCGGCGCTGCTGGCCGGGTTGGAACCGGAGGAGAGGCCATTCCATGCCCACCTCACCCTGGCCCGGGTGAGACCCCCCGCAAACGTCCGTGACCTCGAGGGCTTGATGGTCGATCTGGGGTGGCGCTGTGACCGCATCACCGTCTATCGCAGCCACCCGGGTCGGGGCGGGGCGCGATACGAGCCCCTTGAAACCGTGCGATTGGGAAGGTAAATGTCACCGGCGAACACCTGTTCGGCCTATGATGCCCAAATCTGTCATAGGTCCCCGATACGGTGCCGGTGAGATGAGCCAGGAAGGAGACAAGGTGGAGCGCGACAAAGCATTGGAGATGGCGGTCAGCCAGATCGAGAGACAGTTCGGCAAGGGGGCGATCATGAAGCTCGGGGAGGGGGCCCAGCGCCGCGTCGATGTCATCCCCACCGGCGCCCTTGCCCTCGACCTCGCTCTCGGCATCGGCGGGGTCCCCCGGGGCCGGATCGTGGAGCTATACGGTCCGGAGAGTTCGGGGAAGACCAGCTTGGCCCTCCACATCGTGGCCGAGGCCCAGCGCAACGGGGGCATCGCCGCCTTCGTCGACGCCGAGCACGCCCTCGACCCGGTGTATGCCCGGGCCATCGGGGTCGACGTCGACGAGCTGCTGATCTCCCAGCCCGACACCGGGGAGCAGGCTCTCGAGATCTCCGACATGTTGATCCGCTCCGGCGCCCTCGACGTGATCGTGATCGACTCGGTGGCCGCTCTCGTTCCCCGTGCCGAGATCGAGGGTGAGATGGGTGACAGCCATGTCGGTCTCCAGGCCCGTCTCATGTCCCAGGCTCTGCGCAAGCTGGCCGGCACCCTGAGCAAGTCCCGAACCACCGCGGTCTTCATCAACCAGCTCCGGGAGAAGATCGGCGTCCAGTACGGCAGCCCCGAGACGACCCCGGGGGGACGCGCCCTCAAGTTCTACTCCTCGGTCCGTCTCGACATCCGACGCATCGAGTCGATCAAGGACGGCTCCGAGGACGTGGGCAACCGGGTGCGGGTGAAGGTGGCCAAGAACAAGATGGCGCCCCCTTTCCGCAAGGCCGAGTTCGACATCATGTTCGGTCATGGCATCTCCCGGGAAGGGAGCCTCCTCGATGTCGCCGTCGACAATGACGTGGTCAAGAAGAGTGGAGCCTGGTACACGTTCGACGACGACCAGCTGGGTCAGGGCCGGGAGAACGCCAAGCGCTTCCTCAGAGAGAATCCCGAGGTGGCGGTGCAGCTCCAAGCCAAGGTGTTCGAGGCCGTGGGAATGCTCCCTTCCGGCGACGACGACGAGGACCCTGTCGAGACCGAAGCCAGCGAGGAGAGCGCCACGGCCGAGGACTGAGTCGGTCCTCGGCCAGTGTCGGATTTCGCGGACTTCGAAGTGTTTCCGGTGTCGCCGAGTGCGAGTAGCATCATGGTCACGACACACGATTGAACTAATGACTGAACTGGAATCAATGAGATCGAGGAGGAGCGACCGAAAGTAAGGGTGATCTGATCCCTCGCCTATAGCCGCTTCGTCGTGTGCCGGGCCCGTTGGCTCGGCCTTTTATGTCTCATTGGTCCCGGTGGAAGGGACCACGATGTCACTTGACGTGGTGATAGGGCTCTCCGCCCTGGGGGTCGCCATCGGTCTCGGGTTTGGCTATCTCCTGGCCCGCCTGGCGATAACACGCCGCCAGGACCGAGACACCATCTCTGCCGAGGAGATGGTGACCACGGCCCGGTTCGACGCCCAGAAGATCCTGGCCAACGCCGAAGAGGAGGGCCGGGCCAAGGCGGAGGCCTACCGGGAGCGGGAGGAGGAGGCTCTGGCCCATCGTCGCCTCGAGCTCTCCACCGTCGAGACCAGGCTGACCCAGCGCGAGGAGACTCTCGAGCAGCGAGCCTCCAACCTTGCCCAGCGCGAGCAACTCCTCATCGGGCGCGAGGAGGAGGTCAACCGGGTACGCGGCGAGATGGAGCATCTCAAGGAGGAGGCCCG
>CAZAHX010000351.1:0-2202 GCA_964485005.1 uncultured Acidimicrobiaceae bacterium
GGGTGACCAGCAGGTGGGTCCGGCCAGCGACATCTACGCCCTGGGGTGCGTCCTCTACGAGATGCTGGTGGGCGACCCTCCCTACGTCGGGAGCACCGCCCAGGCCGTCCTGGGGAAGATCATCGCCGGAGAGGCGATCGCCCCGCGGAAGCACCGGAGCTCGATTCCGGTCCATGTGGACGCCGCCATCCGCAAGGCCGTGGAGAAGCTGCCGGCCGACCGCTTCACCAGGGCCAGCGACTTCGCCCATGCCCTCTCCGACCCGACCTTCCGACACGGGGAGGCGCTGGTGGCGGGCGTCCCGGCGTCGGCCGGCCCGCTGTCACGCGCGGCCATGCCCTACATGGCCATCGCCGCCCTCCTCGCCGTCGTGACCGGCTGGGCGCTCCTGCGAGCAGAGCTGGAGGAGCCCCGGCCGGTGCTTCGGGTCTCGGTACAGATGCCGGAGGGTCAGGAGTTCGCCGGCACCGAGATCTTCGATCTTTCCGACGACGGCACGGCCATGGTTTACGAGGGGCCGGGCCCGGGGGGAGAAGGGGTGCAGCTCTGGGTGCGGCGCTGGAGCTCCCTCGACGCGACGCCCCTCCGGGGCACCGAGGGCGCCTTCACCCCCGCGCTGTCGCCGGACGGCCGGGAAGTGGCAGCGGTCGCCGGATCGTCGGTGCGCGTCGTCTCCCTGGAGGGAGGTCTCTTCCGTGCCGTGGCGGAGGACGCTTTCTGCTGCCCTGCCTGGAGCCCCGAAGGCCGGTGGCTGTACTACACCGACCTGCAGCGGGGGCTGAGCCGCGTGCGCGCCGGCGGCGGGTCGGCGGAGGTGATCACGCGCGTCGACACCGCGTCCAGAGAGAACACAGCGAACACCCAGATCTTCGCCAACGTCCTTCCGGGTGGCGCGGTCCTCTTTCAGTCGGGGGGATCCGGAGGCTCCCGGATCCGGGCAGCCCGGCCCGAGACCGGCGAGGTCGTGGACCTCCTGGCCGGCACCTTTCCCCGCTACAGCCCCACGGGGCACGTGCTCTTCGTGGCCCCCGAGGGAGGGACCCTCCTGGCGGCTCCCTTCGATCCGAACGAGCTCGAGACCACGGGCGCCCCGGTGCCCGTGGTGGAGGGACTGGCTCCAGAGTACCGGGGCTGGGAGCGCTACGACATCTCCCGCTCCGGCACCCTGATCTACATGGCCGGAGGGGGCGGTCAGCGGTGGACACCGTTGTGGATCGAGCGGGACGGCGGGGCCAGACCCGTGGATCCCGACTGGTCCTTCGACCCCGGAGACAACAACCGGGGCTTCGCTCTCTCGCCGGACGGGACGCGCCTGGCCGCGGGAATCGTGGACGGGGACCTGCCCGAGGACATCTGGATCAAGGAGCTTCCCCGGGGACCGCTCTCACGGCTGACCTATGACAGCGCCCAGGACGTGCGCCCCCGCTGGACCCCCGACGGCCGGGCGGTGACCTTCCTCTCGGAGCGAGACGGGACGGCGGACGTCTTCATGAAGCGCGCCGACGGGACGGGCGCCGCCGAGCTTCTCCTCGATTTGGAGACCCCCCTCTGGGAAGCGGCCCTGTCCAACGACGGGGAGTGGCTCCTGGCGCGAGGGGGCGGCGTCGTGCAGGCCAGCGGGGGGAGGGACGTCCTGGCGATCCGGCCCGGAGTGGACACCGTTCCCCTCCGTCTGTTGACGAGCGGGTTCGACGAGAAGGCGTTCGCCCTCTCGCCGGACGGGCGCTGGCTGGCGTACGAGTCCGACGAGACCGGCCGGAACGAAGTCTACGTGCGTCCGTTTCCCGAGGTGGACGAAGGCAAGTGGCTCATCTCGTCGGGGGGCGGGGTGATGCCCCGCTGGGCCCACGGGGGCCGGGAGCTCTTCTACGTGAACGGCTCCCGTGAGATGGTGGCGGCCCGGCTCGTCACCGAGCCCACGCTCCGCGTGGAGGAGCGCTCGGTCCTGTTTCCGCTCCCGCCCGACGTGCTCTTCAACGCGGCGGAGCAGTACGCCCTCTACGACGTGAGCCCCGACGACCAGCGCTTCATCATGCTCCGGAGCGCCGAGGAGGGAGCCACCAGTGAGCTGATCCTGGTCCAGAACTGGGACGAGGAGCTGAGGGCGCGGCAGAGAGAGTAGCGATCCCGACGAGCTGGCCGTTGGGTCAGGCCACCAGTGCGCCCTTCATCCGCTCGCACGCCTCGGCGCAGGCCCGGCAG
>CAZAHX010000352.1:0-2171 GCA_964485005.1 uncultured Acidimicrobiaceae bacterium
ACGATGCTTGCAGTCGTTGGAGAACCGGCTGCGGGGCAGGGTACCGTGAAAGGGAATGGCCCTGTGCGATCTGGACCACGTCGTAGTCATCGTCGAAGACCTCGATGAAGCTGCCACCTCTTTCGAGGACCTGGGCTTCGTGGTGACTCCCCGATCCGACCACCCCTTCGGCACTTCCAACCGCCTCGTGGTGCTGGACGGGACCTACCTGGAGTTGGTCACCGTGACCCGTGCCGATCAGCTCCCCGCTGACGGTTTCGCGCGGTCTGTTGCCGACGACCTCGCCGAAGGTCGGCTGGGACCCTCGCTGATGGCACTTCGGAGCCGCGACCCCCGGGCCGATCACGCCCGCCTGAGCCAGGCGCGGATTCCCGTCGAGCCGATCCTCCAGTTCGGTAGAGATGCCAACCTCCCCGACGGATCCAGCCGACGGGTGGAGTTCGAGGTGGTCTTCCCGGCGTCGGCGCCGGATGGCCCGCTCCTCTTCCTCTGCCACCACCTGGACCCAGAGATCATCTGGGATCCCCGCGTCCTCGCCCATCCCAACGGTGCCCGGAGCATCCGCTCGGTGCGGCTTCCCGAACCGGGGCCAGCCTGGTGGGAGAGACTGGCGGCCATGGGAGGCGGAGTCACAGCGAACTCGGCTGAGGGAGCGGTGAGGATCTACATGGGACCGCCCGAGATCATCATCGAGGCCGACGAGCCCGCTTCGTCGACGGTGGCGGGGGCTGCCATCACCCTGGTCCCCGAAGCCTGAGCGCTCTGGCCCCCTACCTCCGAGTCTCCCTGGCGGGAGCCTCGCAGGAACCTTCCCCCCTCGCTCCGCTCCGGGGGACAATTGGGGGCCGTAGGCCCGGACTTCCGACTTCCGACTCCCTACTCTGGAAACCATGGATCCTGCTGCCATGGTCGTCGCCCTGATCTTTGGGGTGCTGATGGGATGGGGGCTGGGTCTCACCCTCCCCGATCCCCGACCGGCCGCGGTCACCTTCATCGTCGGGATGATCATCGGGGCCATCATCCGGATCGGCGAGCTGGGCTCCATGCCTGAGATGGCCGGGGGCTCGCTGCTGCTGGGCTGTACTGCGGCGCTGGCGGCGAGTGCCCGCTCGCTGGTCCGTTCCGGGCCGTAACCGAGACGACACGTTCACGCAATCGTCATTACACGTGCCAGCCGTAGCTTGTCGTGCATGACTACCGACAAGCCCAACCGCCGCTCGGTCCGTTTGCTGATGCCCGATCGCCCAGGTGCCCTGGCCGAGGTGAGCTCGGTGCTGGCGGAGCGACAGATCGACATCGTCCGGCTGGAGGTGTGGCCCGTGGATGAGGGCGGGGTCTACGACGACCTGACCCTCGAGGCAGCCGACCCAGAGCACATCAGCCTCGCCCTCCGGGACCTGCGGGGTCGGGGATATGAGGCTGCGACCCTGCCCGACCACTGGTGGCTTCGTGACTGGGCAAACGAGGTCTTCGACGCGGTCGAGGCACTGGATGCAGCAAACGGCTGGGCCGAGGAGCTGGATGTCATCCTCGACGCGGCCCGCCGCCTGGCCAATACCTCTCACGCGGTGCTCGTGTCCCGGGTACCCGGACGAGAGCCGGTCGGCCACCGCGTCGAGGAGATCTCCCGCTCCTTCGACCCGGCCTGGATCGCGTGGAGCGGACGACCCGACCTGGTAGCCGAGATGAAGACCTCTATCGCCGAGGGACGCACCGGGGCAGTGGAGTCGCTCGAACCCGTGGATGCGGTGCGCGGGCTGGCCGTCGAGATACCCGGCCCCACCGCCGCATCCGCGGTCCTGGCGGTGGTGGGGGTGAGGCCCCCGTTCCTGTCGGCCGAAGCCACCCGAATCGAGCGTTTCGCCGCCCTGGCGGGAAGGCTGCATCCCGTGGAGCCGATCCTCTCGGTAGCGGGCCGCTGACCGACTAGTGATCTCGGCCGGGATGGACCGCCCCGTGACCGGGCGTCTCTATGTGGGTATGGCGACCGGCGGTGGGTCGGTGGGCTGGGTCGTCGACATGGAGGTGGGCGCCCACCTCGCCTATCTCGGAGCGGTAGGCAACCGTCAGGTTCTCGGGTGTGAGAACCGCCGCAGGGGACCCGGCGGCCACCACCCGGTTGGCCAGCAACAGGACGTGATCGGCGGAGCGGGCCTCACCCAGGTCGTGGG
>CAZAHX010000353.1:0-2145 GCA_964485005.1 uncultured Acidimicrobiaceae bacterium
CCATTCTCCGTTACAACGCCTGCGCCCGCACCATCGTCGAGGCCAATCTCCGGCCCCGCCCCCCCGAGGCAGAGATCGGGCTGGAATAACAGGATTCCTCCCTTGTGAAGCGAAGCGGAACGGGGGAGATGGCTCGGCCGTACGCCGAGACGGAGGGAGGTTTGGTCAACCTCACTCCATTCGGACATCGAGTGCAGCGGGATCCCACACGTCGGTGGCGGGGACGTCGGGGAACGGGGCCGGCTCCACTGCTGACAGGGGGGTCATGGTGACCAGACCCTTGTCCAGGAGGTAGGTGTCGGTGGAGGGATCAGACTGGGATATGTCCGGGCCGACCTCGAATTGCAGCCTGCGGTCGGGAAGCTCGGCATGTGCCACCCGGAAGTAGCCGAAGTCGTCCAAGTCGGCCCAGTGGACGCCCTCAACCGCCTCCAGAGGAAGGCCGGGGACGTTGACGTTGAGCACTCTGGGCCGATGCGGGTCCTCCAACATCCAGCGAACCGCGGACGCGGCGACCGTGGCTGCGGTGTCCCACTGCCAGGGATCGGACTCGGCCAAGCTCACCGCCAGCCCCCGGCTACCGAAGGTGCGGGCGGTCAACGCGGCGCCCACCGTCCCCGAGTGGATCACCGAGTGCCCGGTGTTGATCCCGGCGTTGATCCCGGAGACCACCAGGTCGGGGAAGCGCCCGAAGGCGCCGAGGGCGGAGCCCATCACCGCCAGACCGGGCGGCCCATCGATGGCGTAGGCCCCCACTCCCTCGAGCTCGATGGGCGTCAGGTCGACACCCAGGTTGGGATCGAAGCGTCCGATGCCGGTGCCGGTGCCAGACATGTCGACGGAGGGAGTGACCACGACCAAGTCGTAGTCATGGGAGAGGGCGGAGATGAGGGCATGCACACCGGGCGACTCGATGCCGTCGTCGTTGGTGATCAGAACCCGGGGCTGCTCACTCATTTCGGATCACCCACCAACTTCTCGATCTCGACACGCTCCGCCAGCCCCGGGATCAAGTTCTCGGCGGCGCTCCCCAGACCGTGGCGGGTCACGTTGGCCGCTCCGGCGGCACAGGCCAGTCTCAAGGTCTTCTCCACCCCGAGCCCGCGGATGGAGGCGGCGGCGAGACCGGCGGTCATCGAGTCACCGGCGCCGCGGTGGTCGGCCGGGTCGAGCTCTGGGGGACGCACCCGGTAGCGGGACCCTTCCCAATGGGCCAGCGCCCCACCTCCTGCAAGGGAGACCACCACATTCGCCGCTCCCCCCTCGAGAAACCGGTCGATCACCTCATGGACCTCGCCATCGTCATCGCCGATCAGCCCGTCCTTGCGCAGGTCCTCGTGGCTCACCTTGAGTATGTCGATCCCTCCACCCTCGAGAAAGGCGTCCAGCTCGTCGCCGTGAAAATCTCCGATCACCCTGACTTTGGTGGTGTCCAGGTCATGACCCAGGCGACGATAGGTCTCGGGGGGCAGCATCTGGCGTCTCTGACCGGACACGACACACATGGAGATGGAGAGGGCGCGGTCGAGAAAGCTCCCATAGAGATCGTCGACCTCATGACGGGTGAGATGGGGCATCCCGGTCTCGGCGATCACCGATCGGTCCCCGCTCCGGCGGTCCTGGACGATCACCGGGGAACTGTCGGCGATGCTCACCGGGCTCAGATTGATCCCCCATTGGTCGAGCAGACCCCGGATCACCCCGCCGGACTCGCCTCCCACCGGCCCACAGAGCAGAGGCCGCTCGCCGAGGTGGCGGAGCATACGGGCCACCCAGAAACCCTGACCACCCGGATGGAAATGAACATCGGACCCGTTCTCAGTTGCGCTCTCCACGGTGACGGTGAGAGAGATGATCGGGGCGAAGACGACCACATTGTGGGATCCGTCGTTCATTGACAGCCTTTTGTGCCGATTACCGGCTATTTACCCCGAATCGGCGTCGCCGAACCGACCCATCCGGTGAAAACCAATCATAGGAAAGGCTCGAGACCCCCAATCTCGGGGGGGCCGGATCGGTCGGGACTTACGCGGCCCTCGGATGGGACTCAGCGTCGGGTGAGGAGGAAGGTGGCCACCCGCCGCTCGGCGTCTTCGGACAACTTCTCGATATCCCAGCTCCCCCCAAACCGGTCTTCCAGCTCAC
>CAZAHX010000354.1:0-2143 GCA_964485005.1 uncultured Acidimicrobiaceae bacterium
GAAGGTCACCACCCTCAACCTCGACGTGGTGAGCATCGACGAAGAGCGCGGACTGCTCCTGCTCGGCGGATCGGTCCCCGGGCCCAAGGGCTCGGTCATCCTGGTCAGAGAGGCGGTGAAGACCAGTGGCTGACATCAAGGCCCCGGTGTTCAAAGCCGACGGCACCTCCGGAGGAGACATCAAGCTCGACGCCGAGGTCTTCGGTATCGAGCCGAATCTGGCCGTCCTCCATCAAGTGGTGACGGCCCAGCTCGCCGCGGCCCGGGCAGGCACCGCCAGCACCAAGACCCGGGCCCAGGTCCGCGGGGGTGGCCGCAAGCCCTGGCGTCAGAAGGGTCTGGGCCGGGCGCGTCACGGCTCGATCCGCTCTCCGCAGTGGGTGGGAGGCGGTGTCGCCCACGGCCCCCAGCCCCGTGACTACTCCCAGCGCACCCCCAAGAAGATGAAGCGTCTGGCATTGCGCAGCGCCCTCTCGGCGCGAGCCTCCGAGTCGGCGGTCAAGGTCGTCGACGACATCGACTGGTCCACCCCGAAGACCAAGCAGGCGGTATCGCTCCTCGAGGCGATGGAGGCCGGGGGCAAGACCCTGGTGGTCATCAGCCAGCTTGACGGGGCCGCTGGCAAGTCGTTCCGCAACCTCCCTCAGGTTCGCCTGGTCGAGCCGGGCCATCTCACTGCCTACGACGTGCTGTGGTCCGACCAGGTGGTGTTCACCACCCACACCGTCGACTCGGTAGGACGGTCCAGCAGCTACGAGGTCAGCGAAAGCGACTTCGTCAAGGAGCACACGAAGACTCCGGCCGGAGGTGAGGAGGAATGAGAACGGCGCACGACATCATCCTCGCCCCCATCGTCTCCGAGAAGTCCTACCAACTCATCGAGGACAACAACACCTACACGTTCGAGGTCGACCCCAGGGCCTCGAAGGGCCAGATCCGCGACGCGGTGGAGCAGGTGTTCGAAGTCAAGGTCCTGCGGGTCAACACCATGAACCGCCAGGGGAAGCTGAAGCGGTACGGCTACAAGATGGGCCGCCGCAAGAACGTCAAGCGCGCCGTGGTCACCCTCGCCGAGGGTGACTCCATCGATCTGTTCGGAATCTGAGATGGCAAACAAGAAACGCAAACCCACATCCCCCGGCCGCCGTTTCCAGACGGTGTCGGATTTCGCCGAGATCACGACGGACACGCCGGAGAAGTCTCTCATCGCCAAGAAGTCGAAGACGGGGGGCCGCAACACCCATGGGCGCACCACTTCCCGTCATCGCGGCGGGGGCCACAAGCAGCGGTACCGCATCATCGATTTCAAGCGGGAGAAGGACGCGATACCGGCCCGGGTGGCCTCGATCGAGTACGACCCCAACCGCAACGCCCGCATCGCCCTGCTCAACTATGCCGACGGGGAGAAGCGATACATCCTGGCTCCCGTAGGCGTGGGCGTCGGTGACTTGCTCGAGTCGGGATCCGGAGCCGACATCAAGCCCGGAAACGCGCTTCCGCTCCGGAATGTCCCCGCCGGGACCCTGGTTCACGCCATCGAGATGCGCCCCGGGGGCGGTGCCAAGATGGCCCGCTCCGCGGGCTCCGCGGTCCAGCTCATGTCGAAGGAAGGCGATCTCGCCTTGCTGCGCCTCCCCTCGGGGGAGATGAGGCAAGTGCCCCTCGACTGCCGGGCGACGGTTGGCCAGGTGGGCAATACCGAGGCCGAACTGATCAAGTTGGGCAAGGCCGGCCGCAAGCGGTGGAAGGGCGTCCGCCCCCAGACCCGCGGGGTGGCCATGAACCCGGTGGACCACCCGCTCGGTGGTGGCGAGGGCAAGGCCAGCGGTGGCCGTCACCCCACCAGTCCCTGGGGCAAGAAGGAGGGGCGGACCCGCAAGAAGAAGAAGCCGTCCAGCAAGTACATCGTGAGACGCAGAACCAAGAAGGGAAGACGATGAGCCGCTCTCTGAAAAAGGGCCCGTTCGTGGACGAGCACCTGGCCAACAAGGTCGACGAGCTCAACCGCTCCGGGCAGAAGAGGGTGGTGAGGACATGGTCCCGTCGCTCCACGATCATCCCCGAGATGATCGGTCATACCATCGCGGTCCACGACGGGCGCAAGCACGTCCCCGTCTACATCACCGAGTCGATGGTCGGCCAC
>CAZAHX010000355.1:0-2123 GCA_964485005.1 uncultured Acidimicrobiaceae bacterium
ATACGCAGAAGGTGCGGAACACCGAAAGACATGGCCGGGCGGTGGTGTGCCAGGTAGAGGGTCCTCGATGGCTCACTCTGGAAGGTGAGGCACGGGTGGTCAGAGACCCCGACCGGGTGGCGACCGCCGTCTCCGGCTTCGAGACCCGTTATCGCCCGGCCCGTGAGAACCCCGATCGGGTGGCCATCGAGATCGCAGTTGACCGTCTCATGGGACACGCCTGAATCAACATCACTCCTCGATCACCCCCGGGTGCCGGACTATGTACTCGGCTTCCTCGACGACCATCGTCTCGGGACTCAACTCCTGGCCGGTGCGGAACGCCGCCCGTCCCACTAGATGCGCCGCCACCGGCGCGGTGATGAACTGGAGGAGGATGACGAGGAACAGCTTCGCCACCGCACCGGGGATGGGGACCATCAGGGCGGCACCGAGGAGAATCAACAACAGCCCGAGTGTGGCCGGCTTCGTGGCGGAGTGCATGCGGGCAAAGACATCCTGAAAGCCCTGAAGGCCGATAGCTGCGAGCAGGGCGAGAAACGCTCCCGTCACGATCAGGACCGAGGCGATGGCCTCCATCATGACCCCCTCCTCTCGATGAAGTTGGCCACCATGCTGGTGCCGGTGAACGCCAACAGCGCCGACACCACCATCACGTCGAGGTAGGTGTCCTCCCCAGTTATCGCCGCCTGTACGGCAAGGCCGCTGACCACCATGAGCAGGAGGCTGTCGAGGGCGACGATGCGATCGGCCAACCCCCTGCCGATGACCAGCCTGATGACACAGAGGAGGGCCGCCAAAGCCAGCATGCCCAACGCGATCATGGTGGCGATTTCGATCATGCCCGACCCCCCTCCGATGGGGCTACCTCACCTGTGCCGCGAATGGGAAAAGCGGCGATGGTCAACTCCTCGAGCCGGCGCACCGATTCCCGGGTCTGTTCGATGGTCTCGAGATGGAACACGTGGATGTACAAGGTGGAATTCTCCTCGTCCACCTCCAGAGTCACCGTGCCGGGGGTGAGCGACACCATGCTGGCCACCGAGGTGATGATGCCCGGGGCCCGGCTGCGGAGACGAACCGAGACCACGGCGGCGTCGATCAGGTTCACAGGAGTGATGATCTCCCAGGCCACCTGAGCCGAGGCCTTGATCAGCTCCCAGAGGAAGTAGAAGAGGAGTCTCAACGCGGCCAACGGATTAAGACCGATCCGGAAATCGGTCTCCTTCGCCGGGAGGAGATGCACCACCACGATGGCCACCACTAGCCCGCCAAGGAGGTTGGCCCAGGTCAGGGACTCCCACAGAGTCACCCAGACTGCGGTGAGCCACAACACGATGACCATCCGACTCATGGTGACCTCACCGCCGCCACATAGGCGATCGGGTCGATGAGACCGGAGGCCGCCACCTCACCTAGTTCATAGAGGGGCGCAGCGCCGAAGGCGATGGCCAGGCTCACCACGACCAGGAACCCAGTCGATCCGGTCATTAGCCGGGGGAATCTCGGCGGGGCGGATTCAAGGCCCGCGGGGTGCGGGGGAGGCTCGTCTGCCTTACCCCAGAAGACACCGGCCCAGATCTTCGTCATCGAGAACAGGGTGAGTGCGCTCACTGCGATCGCCACCGCCACCGTGGCATATGCGCCGATGGCGAACCCGGCGTCGATCAGAGCCAGCTTGCCTACGAATCCGGAGAAGGGTGGGATCCCGGCAATGCTCAGGGCGGGAAGGAGGAACAGCGCGGCAAGGAGCGGGCTGGTGTGGAGAAGCCCGCCGAGTCGCCGCAGCGCCCCGGTGCCGGTCAGCTCCTCAATGAGTCCCCCGACGAGCAGGAGTGTGGTCTTCACGACGATGTTGTGAACGATGTAGTAGACCGCAGCGGCGAGTCCGGCCAGGGTGTACAGGCCGAGCCCGAAGATCATGTAACCGATCTGGCTGATGATGTGGAAGCTCAGAATCCGTTTCACGTCGTCCTGGGTGATCGCCCCGAACACGCCGGTCACCATGGTGAGTGACGCGACGATGAGAAGCAGACTCGAGGGGGCGCCGTCACCGAACAGCAGCGTCTGGGAGCGGATGATGGCATAGACCCCCACCTTGGTGAGGATGCCGGCAAACACGG
>CAZAHX010000356.1:0-2111 GCA_964485005.1 uncultured Acidimicrobiaceae bacterium
GGCGGCCATCGGGGTGATGCCCAGCTCATTCATCTGCTGGGCGGCCAGGGCGCCATCTTGGAAGTGGGCGGACACCAGGACTACGTCGGGGTCGGTGTCCCAGGCCTGGGTCAGGATCGGCGATAGGTCGGTGGCCTCCACCGGGTATCTATCGAAGAACACCACCTCGAGCCCCAGCTCCTCGGCCTTGGCCCGTGCACCTTCTGCCTCCGACACGGTGAAGGGGTCGTCCTTGTAGACGATGGCCACGCTCTCCGCGGCCGGGTCGGCGTTGGCCACGAACTCGAGCAGGGTGTGGTCGTACTGGCTGGCCGGTGTGTACACCCCCACCACCCGGGTGAAGCCCTGCTGCCAGATGTCATCCGAGCTAGCGCCCCAGGCCATGGTGACCACGTCGAGCTGCTCGGCCAACGGTGCCTGCGCCAGGGTCAGCCCGGAGGAGTATGAGGCGAACATGAAATGGGCCCCGTCCTCGTTGACCAGCTTCTCGAAGAGTCGGAGAGCGGTGTCCTTGTCGCTGCGGTCGTCGCCGAAGACGACCCGCACCGGGAGCATGGTCCCGCCGACGTCGATCCCGCCCTTCTCGTTGTTCACCCAGTCGGCGAACATGTTGAGGCCGTCGAGCCCCTGCTTGCCCAGAGCCTCGAACTGGCCGGTGAGGGAGGCGGGGATGCCGATCACGATCTCCTCAGGGAGGTCCTCCATCGCCTCCTCGGCGGTCGTGGCGGTCTCCTCCGGCTCGGTGGTGTCGGCGCCTCCGGCCGTGGTTGGAGCGTCGGGCAGCTCCTGTTGCCCCGCTTCTCCACAAGCTGCGAACAGCAGGGAGAATGCGAAGAGGATGATCAGAGGGGATCTTCTCGTCAGCTTCACGTCTGTCTCCTTCCGAGGGCGTGTCGTCCTGACCGCGGCGACTATACGCTTCGTGCCCCGGCAAGGCGGTCTGCAGGATGCTGAGATGTTCCAGGTGCTGGGCCGCTTCGGAGGTGGTGAGAGATGAAGATTGCGGTCCTGGGCGGAGACGGGATCGGCCCGGAGGTGATCGCCGAGGCACTCCGCGTCCTGGAGACGGCGTGCGCGGTGAGCGCTCTCCCCCTCGAGACGACCGAGTTTCCCTGGGGCACGGAGTGGTATCTGGAGCAAGGCGAGATGATGCCGGGAAACGCCCTCGAGCAGATGGCCGGATTCGACGCCATCCTCCTCGGGGCGGTCGGCTCTCCTCGGGTCCCCGATCACATCACTTTGCGGGAGATGCTGCTGCGAATCCGCTTCGGGTTCGACCAGTACGTCAATTTGCGGCCGGTCCGGCTCCTGCCCGGAGCCGCCACACCCCTGGCCAGGCCAGGTGAGCTCGACATCGTCTTCGTCAGAGAGAACAGCGAGGGGGAGTACTCGGGAGTGGGTGACCGCCTCTTCCCCGGAACCCCCCGCGAGGTCGCCTTGCAGACCGCGGTCTTTTCCCGATTCGGGGTGGAGCGGGTGATCAGATGGGCGTTTCAGCACGCCCGTGACACCGGCCGGGGGAGAGTCACCAGCGTCAGCAAGGCCAACGCGCTCAACTACAGCGCGGTTCTCTGGGATGAGATCTTCGCAGAAGTGGGCCTCGAGTTCCCCGACATCGAGTCGGGCTCGGTCCTGGTGGATGCGGCTGCGATGTACCTGGTCACGCAGCCGGAACGCTTCGATGTGGTGGTGGCTTCCAATCTGTTTGCCGACATCCTCACCGAGATCGGCGCCGCGCTCCAGGGTGGGATCGGGCTGGCGGCCAGCGCCAACCTCAACCCGGAGAGGGCGTTTCCCTCGATGTTCGAGCCGGTCCACGGGTCGGCCCCGGACATCGCGGGGAAGGGGATAGCCAACCCTATGGGCGCCATCTGGAGCGTGTCGCTGCTTCTCGACCACTGCGGTTGCCCCGAGGAGTCTGCCGTTGTCCTCCGCGCTCTGGAGGAAGTACTACAAGATGGAATGTCCACCCCGGACCTCGGCGGGTCTCTCACCACCTCGGAGGTGGGTGAGGCGGTCGCCGAGAGGGTGGATCGTCTCCTGCGTCAGGACTCGGGGTGAGCCGGCTCTCCTATCGACCTGCCCACTCTTCGACTGGCTCCGTTGGTTAG
>CAZAHX010000357.1:0-2111 GCA_964485005.1 uncultured Acidimicrobiaceae bacterium
TGAGCAGGAGTTGACGCAGATCTGAGCCATCCGCTCCGCGTCGCAGATTTTCCACCGTCCTCACCGTCTGCGAGGGCGTTCGCACCGAGGACACCGTCCACCACAGGATGACCAGGGCCGCCGACACCGCCGCCGCGGCGATCACCACCTGGATGGGCAGACCAGCCATCAGAAGACCACCTTGACGATCTTCTTGATCCAGAACCCCCCGATAACCATCAAGACCGATCCGACGATGAGCATGGCGATCCCTGCGGGGTGGGTGAACAGCTCCTGGACGTAACCGGGGACGATGAAACTGATCAGGATGCCCACCGCGAAGGGAAGGATGAGGAGGATGATCGCGGAGAGCTTGCCCTCAGCGCTAAGCGCCTTGATCTGACGCCGGATCTGGTTGCGGTCCCTGATCGTCTCCCCGACATTGTCCAGGACCTCGGACAGGTCGCCGCCCACCTCTTGATTGATCTGGATGGCATCGACCACCCATTTGAAGTCAATGCTTTCGAGACGCTCCGCCATCGCGTGCAGCGAGTCGTGGAAGTCCCGGCCCAGTCGGGCTTCGAGAACCACCCGTCTGAACTCGTCTGCAGTGGGACGCTCCGCTTCCTTGGAGAGAGAGTCGATGGCCTGGAGGATCCCGTAGCCGGCGCGAAGCGTGCCGGCGAGGAGCTGAAGAGAGTCGTCTAGCTGGTCAGCGAAGGCTTTTTGACGACGAGATCGGAGCATTCCCAGGATCACCCGGGCGGCAACCGGGACCGTCAGCGCCAGGACCACGCCCCCAAAGATGCCGCCCCAGACCAGACCGACCAGCACTGTGGCGACCGACACCGAAGTCACGAACACCACTAACTCGGCCGGCCGAAGCAAGACACCAGCCTGCTCCAACAGGGTGTTTAGCCTCCCCCCTCCACCGCGCTCCTCGAAGCTGCGCTCCACAAGACGCGTGGTGCGGTCGGCGAACTCGGTGAGTAACCGGCCCCGAGCGGAAACCCGACTCTCTCTCCAGCTGGGGAGGAGGCGATGGCGTTTGTCCGAAGGGGAAAGGGCGAGAAGAAGACCCGTTGCCAGGGCGACATAAATCAGCGCCGCACCCGCATAGAGCGCCCATGACGACCTGATCCCCACCACCTCGATGAGCTGGCCGGGACGGAATGCGGGCGAGACCGGTTCTGCCTGTTCCACCGGAGGTGCCGTGACCGGAGGCGACGGGAAGGCGACATGAATGCTTCCTGTAGCGGAGGCCCCTGTCGTGCTTGCCGTGATGTCGAGCTGCGTGCTGCCGTATGACTCCGAGGTATAGGTCACTTGGTAGCGGTGGACCAACTGCGCCGCTATTTGCCCGTAGACCCCCGCCAGCGCGGCAGGATCGGAGACCGGGACCACCGCTCCGTTGCCCGCAGAGCCCAATTGCTGCAACGCCGCCGAGTCGCTCTCCGGGCTCTGCAGCTCGACCACATGGAGCTGCACCCCGCTGGTAAGGAGCCGCGCCGTGGCTTCTTCGAGCGAGGCGTTGCTCACAGTGTCGCCGCCATCGGAGAGCAGTACGACGGTGTGTCTGCCCTCGTCCTCGACGAACTGCTCCAGCGCCACGATCACCGCGTCGTACAGGGCGGTCTCCCCGGCAACGTCAAGGGCGTCCAGCGCCGACAAGGATGCTCCCCTGTCCGCTGCCAGAGGTGCCAGGACCTCGGGTGTGGAGCCGAAGCCAATGACTCCGAGTTGGACCTCGGCGGGCATTTGATCCACGAACGAGAGCGCCGCCTGTCTCGCCGACGCGATGGGCTCACCGGTCATGCTCCCCGAGGTGTCGATGAGAAGCAGGACTTCGAGGTCCGCTGCGCCCACCAGCTCGAAGTCGACCTCGCGCTCCACACCCCCTTCGCTCAGGGTGAACGCGATGTCATCGGCGCCTCCCACTTCTGAAGGTGGGGTGACCGACACCACCACCCGGGGATGGTCGCTGGAGTCGACCTGTTCGATGACCAAATCGGCGGCAAGTGCGGCGGCAGCAGGAGCGGCCAGCACCATTGCCACGCCGAGGAACAGCCGTCTCACCGCTTCGCCCAGCGATCTGTCTTCTCGAACAGATCGGGGGACCCGAACAACTCGGT
>CAZAHX010000358.1:0-2106 GCA_964485005.1 uncultured Acidimicrobiaceae bacterium
CCCAACCACCAGGAAGAAGAATGCGGCTTCCGGAGTCACCGCCAGCCGGAAGAATCTGGTGACCAGTCCCGGCTTGCGGAATGTCACCTGACGGACGGTGACACCCTCCTCGAAGTCCCGCACCGTCGACACGGTCACCGGGCCGGAAGCCGTGGCGAAGGTTCGGCCGTCGAGGCCTTGGAGGAATTGCCTCAGGGTTGGCTGCAGCTCCATCAGCTCCCATTGCTCGGGAGGGAGGGCCTCGGTGGGGCCAATGATCTCGGTGCGCTCCTCTCCCAAAACCACCGGGTTGGTCACTCCCCAAAGGGTCCCCGGCGCCATCGCCTTCTCCGACGCGGCATGAACGATCAGCTCCACGCCGCCCAATGCCTCGGCCGGCGCGGGCCCGACCCAGGCGGCGACTGGGAGCGGCGGGTCCCTAACCAGCTCGATCAAGCGGTCATACCCCTCGCCGTCCAGCACTGCCCTCGAGTCGATCTGGAGCACCGCGAGCACCTGCCCCTCTTCGGCTGCCGCCTCTATGGATTCGATCATGAACTCCAGCGCCAAGGCGTCGAGGGGCCCGCTCACGTCAATGACGTCGATGCCGGGCGGATCGTCCTCCTGCGCCCACACCATCAAGGGCAGGGCCATGACAAGGAAGAGGAGGGGAGCCAGCCGACGCACCGTTGGAAGGTTACGGGCACACCGTCCCCTATCGTGCCGGCATGCCAAGGCTGCTTCTCGTCACCGACGCCGATTGGGTTGCCAACGACGTGAGGGCGGCTCTGGGCATCGGGGATTGGGAGATCGAGCTGCTCCCCGACCCGGCACTGGCTGCCGCGAAGGTGACCACCGGCTTCTACCACGCAGTGGTGGTGGACATGCAGGTGGCGGCTATGGGGGGAATGGCGGTGATTCGTGCCATCCGGCAGGCGACCGCTGGGCGACACCGGCCCCGTCTGATCCTTCTCCTCGACCGGGTGGCCGACAGGTTCATCGCCAAGAGGGCAGGAGCCGACGCCGCGGTGCTCAAGCCGCTGAACGCCGCCGGCCTCCGGCGAGCCCTGGGGGCGATGCCGGCGGTGGTGGGGCGGGGCGAGGAGGAGTAGCGGTGGGCGGACCTGCCCCTTTGGACCCCGCCGACCTGGTCTCTGTTCTCGCCCCATTCGGGGAGAGTAAGACCCTCCCGGCCGAGGCCTATTCGTCCGAAGAGATCTTCGCCTGGGAGCTTGGCGAATTGTTCGCCTCCACCTGGGTCTGTGTCGGGCGGGTCGACGACTTGCTCGGCCCGGGCCAGGTGCGGGCAGTTCGTGTCGCTGCCGAAGGGGTGCTGCTCGCCCGAGACTCCGGCGGCGCAGTCCGCGCCTTCTCCAACGTCTGTCGTCACCGCGGCCACGAGCTCGCCCCGATTGGCGACTCCTTCGACGCCCGGCTCATCCGCTGCCCCTACCACTCCTGGTCCTATCGATTGGACGGGACGCTGCGGTCGGCTCCAACGTTCAGCCAGACACCTGGCTTCGATCCTTCCGGCAACTCTCTGTTCGAGTTGTCCGTGGCAATCTGTGGAGGGTGGGTTTGGGTCGATCTCTCCGCGGAGACGGCGGCCCCCGAGGACCACTTCGGCAATCTATGGGACGTCATCGCCCCCTACGAGACCGGGCGTCTCCGCTCCGCCACCACCCACAGCTACACGGTGAGGGCGAATTGGAAGATCGTCGTGGAGAACTACAACGAGTGCTACCACTGCACCACGATCCACCCCGAGCTGTGCCAGGTGACGCCACCGGAAAGTGGGAGGGACCACCAGCCGACCGGCATGTGGCTCGGGGGGTCCATGGACCTCAAGCCCCACGCCGAGACCATGTCTCTCGACGGACACTCCGCCGGTGTCCGCCTGCGCGGCGTCACCGGTCACCTGGCCCGCCAAGTGCTTTACCTCACCGTGGTCCCCAACCTCCTCCTCTCTCTCCATCCCGACTATGTGATGACCCACCTTCTCACCCCGATCGGGCCCGACGAAACCCTCGTGGAGTGCTCGTGGCTGTTCCCGCCCGAGGCGTGGGAGCGGACCGGATTCGACCCCGCCTATGCCGTCGACTTCTGGGACATCACCAACCGCGAGGA
>CAZAHX010000359.1:0-2099 GCA_964485005.1 uncultured Acidimicrobiaceae bacterium
GATCATCCTCCTCATCCTGCTCCTCGGTTTCGGGGTGCCCGCATTGCAGCTCCCCGGGGTCCCCAACAACAGGCTCTTCTGGGGCCTCGGCGCCCTGGTGATCAGCTACAGCGCCTACACTGCCGAGGTGTACCGGGCCGGGATCGAGTCGGTCCATGAGAGCCAGCGGATGTCGGCCCGCTCCCTCGGCCTCACCCAGGTCCAATCGCTGCGCTACGTGACCGTGCCCCAGGCCATCCGCAACGTGATCCCCGCATTGCTCAACGGGTTCGTCAGTCTGCAGAAGGACGTGGCCCTGGTGTTCGTGCTCGGAGTGCGCGAGGCGGTGAGAGAGGCGCAGATCTACACGGCAGGCACGTTCAACTACACCTCCTATGTGGCCGCGGCGGTCCTCTTCCTCGTAGCAAGCATCCCCGTCGCCCGGTTCGCCGACTGGTACACCGAGCGCGACCGACGCCGGAAACAGAGCATGGGTGCGGCATGACCGCCAAGATCGAGGTGCAGGAGCTGGTCAAGTCGTATGAGGGCAAGGCGGTGCTCCGCGGCCTTGACCTCGCCGTGGAACCGCATGAGGTCGTGTGCCTGATCGGCTCTTCGGGCTCGGGCAAATCCACCCTGCTCAAGTGTGTCAACCTGCTGGTCCCCGTCGATTCGGGGCAGATCCTGTTCGATGGGATCTCAATCACCGATCCGAGCGTGAACCCCAACAAGGTTCGGGAGAAGATGGGGATCGTTTTCCAGGCCTTCAACCTTTTCCCCCACATGACCGTGCTCGGCAACATCACCTTGGGGCCGATCAAGGTCCATGGCGTCTCACGCCAGGAGGCCCGGAAGCGGGCGTACGAGCTGTTGGAGCGTTTCGGGCTGGCGGACAAAGCCGAGGAGTACCCGGATCGCCTCTCCGGAGGACAGCAACAGCGGGTGGCGGTGATCCGTGCTCTGGCCGGCCAACCGGAGCTGATGCTCTTCGACGAGGTCACTTCGGCTCTCGACCCCGAGCTGGTCGCCGAGGTGCTCCACGTGATCCGCGGCCTCAAGGACGAGGGAATGACGATGATCGTGGCCACCCACGAGATGGGATTCGCCCGGGACGTGGCCGATCGGGTGTACTTCCTCGATGACGGGGTGTTCCTCGAGTCGGGGCCGCCGGAGGAGATCTTCAAAACCCCGACGCAGCCACGGACCCGGCAGTTCCTGCAGCGGATCGTCGAGGCCGGGAGGCTGTGAACCCGGTCGCCGATCCCGGCGAGCTGGCCACTCTGTTCCGGCTGGACCCTGAGACCCACGTCTACGGTCTCGCCGATCTGGAGGAGCCCTACTGGTCGGCGAGCAACTGGTACCGCAATGGCGACGCTGCCGTTGGTTTGGTCTCGCTCGGGGACGATTGGGTCACCGGGTACGCCATGTCCCGCGTCGACCCGAAGGGGAGCCTGCGACTCTTCGGGGAGGTCCACAGCCAGCTGCCACCCGACACCTGGGTCACTGGCCCCATCGGCCTGTCTGAATACATGGATTCGAGGAGGGCGATCACCCCGAAGGGACTCCATTGGCGAATGATCCTCGACGGCTCGGACCGGCTCGGTCCAGATCGGGGGGTGGTGCCCTTGAGCGGATCCGATGTGGATGCCGTCCGGGACCTGAATTCATCGGATCCGGGACAGACCTTTTGGCATCCGAGGATGCTCGACCGCAATCCTTACGTCGGAATCTGGGAGGGCGACCGGCTCGTGGCCTCGGCGGGGACCCACGTCGCCAGTAGGACCTATGGGGTGGCCGCGATCGGAGGGGTGATCACCAGACCGTCGCACCGGGGTCAGGGTCTGGCCACTGCGGTGCTCTCGACGCTGTGCCGTCTCCTTTGGGGTCGCTACGCAACCATCGGGCTCAACGTGGACGTGGCCAACTCCCCAGCCGTAGCCCTATACGACGGTCTCGGGTTCCGCCGGGCCTTCCAGTACGAGGAAGTCGAGCTCCTCTAGAAGATCGACATAGAAGCGTGCCGTCGGTTCAGCGTCCGATCGCGACCAGGACCCGCTCCACCACCGAATCCGGGTCCATCCCCAAGGACTCCATGATGTCGGACGGCGAACCGTGGGGGA
>CAZAHX010000360.1:0-2098 GCA_964485005.1 uncultured Acidimicrobiaceae bacterium
TCTCCCGCACGTCCTCCCCGATCTGCTCGACCAGGGCCCCCACCTCTTCGAACTCAACTTCGGGACGCAGATAGGCGACGAACTCGACGGTCACCTCCTCCCCGTAGATCGTCCTATCGAAGTCGAGAAGGTGGGCCTCGATGAGCAGCTCCCCCCCGCCAAAGGTGGGCCTCACCCCCACATTGACCGCCGCCTGGTGCACCTGCTCCCCGATCCGGGCGAAGCAGGCATATACGCCGATGGCCGGGACGAGCTTTCGGGGGGGTGGCCTCAGGTTGATAGTCGGGTATCCCAAATCCGCTCCCCTGCGATCCCCCTGCACCACCTGGTTGGTGATCTGGTACCACGAGTCCAGCAGCCGGGCCGCGGCCTCGGGCCGCCCGGTTTCGAGCAGGGCCCTGATCCGGGTCGAGGAGACCTGACCCTCCTCGTCCTCGATGGGAGCGATGACCTCCAGTTCGAACCCGTTCCTCTCCGCCAGATGCCCGAGCATGTCGACGGCACCACTGCGGTCCCTTCCGAACCGGAAGTCGTGCCCGGTAACGAGATGGGCTACCCCCATCTTCCCGAGGAGGATCGTCTCGACGAACTCGGACGGCTCGAGACCTTTGATCTCGCCTAAGTCGAGCACCCCGACCTGGGCGACCCCAAGCCGGCCCAGCAGATCGACTCGCTCGTCGATGGTGGTGAGGAGCCGGGGAGGTGTGCCCGGGACCAGCACCTCCACTGGATGGGGGTCGAAGGTGAGCACGGTCGGGATCAGATCCGAGTGGAGATGGGAGATCAGCTCGCGGTGGCCGAGATGGACGCCGTCGAGCACCCCGATGGTGGCCGAGGCACTCCCCTCCAGCGGCTCCCAGTCCCGCCACGGCCCGGAGAGGACCTTCACCCGGGAAGCACCACCTCGGGCCGGGCCTGCTCACCCACCCTGCGATAGACGGCGAGGACCTGCCCATCGTCGTTGACCACCTTGTAGGGGGTGTCTTCAGGCGCAGCCACCATCTCCCCACCGAGGAACCGCATGCCGTGTCTCACCCCGGCCGCCGTTTCGGGCGCCACGTCGACCGTGGGCATGTCGGCAAGCGCCTGAGAGGGCGTGAGGAGATGTTCCTCCCACTCTTCCAGCTCGTCGAGCCCCAAGGCGTCTGTGACGGAGAGCGACCCGGTCCTGGTCCTGCGGAGGGCGGTGAGATGGGCCACCCCCCCGAGTACCCCGGCGAGATCGTCGGCCAGGGAGCGGACATAGGTGCCTTTGCCACAGACGACCCGAAACTCCACCTCGGGATAGGATCCGGCGCCCACCGAGGTGATCTCCAGCTCGTGGATCACCACCGGGCGCGCATCTCTTTCCACGACCTCCCCCTCGCGGGCCAGCTCGTAGAGACGGCGCCCTTCGTGCTTGAGCGCGGAGACCATGGGCGGCACTTGGTGGATGGTCCCCACGAAGCGTTTGGCGGCCGTCTCCACGTCTTCGGGACTGACGTCCATCGGCTCCCTGGAGAGCACGGCCCCCTCGGCGTCGAGGGTGTCGGTGGCTACCCCGAACTGGGCGGTGGCCAGGTACTCCTTGGGCAGATCCTGGAGGTAGCGGATGAGTCTGGTCACCTTGCCTATCGCCAGAACCAGGACTCCGGTCGCCATCGGGTCGAGAGTGCCGGCGTGTCCCACCTTCTTCACCCCGGTTGCCTTCCTCACCCGGGAGACCACCTGGTTCGAGGTGACTCCGGAGGGTTTGTCGATGACGAGAAACCCCCTGGTCACCGATAGTCCTCGATCCGGCGGTGGATCTCTGCGAGGACGGCCTCGGGCGGGTCTTCGCTGGTGAGTCCGGCTGCGAGACGGTGCCCGCCACCCCCCATGTCGGCGGCCAGCGCCCCTACGTCGGTGTCTCCGCGGGAGCGGAGGCTGATCTTCACGCGGCCGTCGTGGTGCACCTTGGCCAGCACGGCCACATCGGCCTCGGCGGCGAGGCGAATGGTGTCGATGAGGTTGTCGATGTCGCCCCAGTCGATGCCCGCCTCCTTCAGGTCGGCATTGGTGATGGTGGTGGACACGATCCCCCTCTCCCGGTCGAGATGGGCACGGGACAGGGCGGCGC
>CAZAHX010000361.1:0-2092 GCA_964485005.1 uncultured Acidimicrobiaceae bacterium
GGGGTCGACGCCCGCCGCCCCGACGCAGCCTCACCTGACGAGCCCGACGACGACGCACCATTCCGCCCACAACGACCACGACTGAGGATTAGCGGTAGTTGGTGGTCATCAGGAACCCGGCTGCGATGCAGAGCAGACCGGCGAGCAGCCAAATCTGACTCAGGTCCTCGGCGAAGACGAAGCGGACCAGCACCAGGATCACTCCCAGGACCATGAGCCCGGCCATCAGCGCCACATACCAGGTGGGGCTGGCGTCCTTTGACCTTGCCGCCTCTTCCTGGGCTTTCGATGAGAGCGGCCGATGCTTCGGCTTGCGACGTTTCGACTCCGGCATGGGATCGCGACCCTAGTCAAATTCGCCTGGCCGCCGACCAGGATTACACCCATGTAACTCTCCACATCCTGTGGAAAAGCCCGGGGACAACTACGCCCGTGTGATTAAGCCGAACCTAATGCTGTGGGGCCGGGATCCGGTCCCCCCGCCGCGGAGAAAGCAAGGTCAGGGTCGCCAGACATGGACCATCTCCTCGCGGCAGTGACGAGGGGGCTTCTCCTCACGAACGTTCATCACCCGCATGGTGAGCTCGGCTCCGCACACCGTGCACCGATAGTCCTGGTCGACCGGTCTCACGTCCTCGGGATCGATCTCGGGTGGCGGAGTGGACAGGATTCCGATGAAGAAGACGGAGACCCTCCAGATGACCAGGCCGAGGATCACGGCCAGGACCACGTCGATGAAGAGGTTCCCGGTCATCTTTCCGCCCGTTCACGGTGGGAGCACCCGCCGTAGGCGGGGCAGGGCATTCGATTAGAGCCGTTCGATGATGGTGGCGTTGGCCATGCCTCCGCCCTCACACATCGTCTGCAGCCCATATCGCCCGCCCGTCCGCTCCAACTCCCAGACCAGGGTGGTCATCAGCCGAGCCCCGGAAGCTCCCAGGGGATGGCCGAGGGCGATGGCGCCGCCGTTGACGTTGGTCCGCTCCCACAGCGCCATGGGGTCGGACCCGCCATGCTCCATCCGCCAGGCGACCACCACGGAGGCAAAAGCCTCGTTGACCTCGAACAGATCGATGTCGTCGATGGTCAGCCCGGCTTTCTCCAACACCTTCTCGGTGGCGGGGATGGGCCCGGTGAGCATGATCACCGGGTCGACTCCGGCCATGGCCATGCTGAGCACCCGAGCCTTGGGGGTCAACCCGAGCCTCTCCGCCTCGTCCTCGGCCATGATGAGGATTGCCACGGCGCCATCGGAGATCTGCGAGGAGTTGCCGGCCGTGACCTTCCCGTCACTCTGGAAGGCCGGCTGGAGCGAGGCGAGCTTCTCCGCCGACGTGTCCCAGCGGATTCCCTCGTCACGGGTCACCGTCTCGGTGCTCCCGTCCTCCAGGGTCACCACCACCGGGACGATCTGGCCTTCGAACCTCCCCTCCTCGGTGGCCCGGGCGGCTCGTCGATGGGACTCCAGAGCTACCGCGTCGAGCTCTTCACGTGAGATGCCCCACTTCTCTGCGATCATCTCGGCGGATATCCCCTGGGGGACCAGGCCATTGGCATAGCGCTCCAGCATCCTTGCCCCGAAGGGGAGACCCGGTCCCTGCTGAGCGGTGATCCCCATCGGCACCCGGGTCATGTTCTCGACCCCGGCGGCAATGACGATGTCCTGTGCCCCGGCCATGACCGCCTGAGCGGCGAAGTGGACCGACTGCTGGGACGATCCACACTGTCGGTCGATGGTGACTCCGGGCACCGACTCGGGAAACCCGGCGGCGAGGGCGGCGTTGCGGCCCACGTTGTAGGCCTGCTCCCCGGTCTGGCTGACCGTTCCCATGATCACGTCCTCGATCCGCCCGGGATCGAGGCCGTTTCGCTCGACTAAGGCCTCGAGGGGAACCGCGGCGAGGTCGACGGGGTGATAGTCCTTGAAGACGCCGTTGCGACGCCCCACCGGGGTGCGGACTGCATCGACGATGACTGCGTTTCTCATCTCACTCCTCGGGTCTGTACAGATCAACCGTTGAGACGGGTTGTCTCTTCCGTGGAGACGATGGGACTCGAACCCACGACCCCCGGCTTGCAAAGCCGGTGCTCT
>CAZAHX010000362.1:0-2078 GCA_964485005.1 uncultured Acidimicrobiaceae bacterium
ATGACCGGGTTGACCTTGCCGGGCATGATCGACGAGCCCGGTTGCAGCGACGGGATCTTGAGCTCGGCGATGCCGCCGGTGGGCCCCGAGCCGAGGAAGCGGATGTCGTTGGCGATCTTGAACAGCGACACCGCCAGCGTCTTCAGGACACCTGAGGCCATGACCACCGCGTCCTTGCTCCCTTGGGCCTCGAAGTGGTCGTCGGCCTCCCTGAAGCTGAGGCCGGTGCGCTCCGCCATCAACTCGATCACCGCGGCGGCGAACCCCTCGGGAGCGTTGATCCCGGTGCCCACCGCGGTGCCGCCCAAGGCCAACTCCTCTAGCTCGGGCATCACCTTCTCCAAACGCTCGACGCCCTTGGCCATCTGAGTGCTGTAACCGCCGAACTCTTGACCCAGGGTGACCGGGGTGGCGTCCATGAGGTGGGTGCGCCCCGACTTGACCACGTCGGCGAACTCGTCCGCCTTGGCGTCGAGCGACCCGGCGAGGGAGCGCACCGCGGGGAGCAGCGCCTCGCTGATCGCGGCCACCGCGGCGACATGGATGGCGGTGGGGATGACATCGTTGGACGACTGCCCGAAGTTGACCTCGTCGTTGGGGTGGATCTTCTCGTCACCACCCAGGATCTCGCTGGCCCGGGCAGCGATCACCTCGTTGGCGTTGGTGTTGGTCGAAGTCCCCGATCCGGTCTGGAAGATGTCGAGGACGAACTGGTCGTCGAGATCGCCCTCCATCACCTCGTCGGCAGCCTTGCGGATCGCCTCCGCCTTCTCTTCGTCGAGATGGCCCATCCTGGCGGCGATTGTGGCCGCCGACCCCTTCTCCAAGCCAAGGGCCCAGAGGAAGCGCCGGCTGAACCTGATGCCGGATATGGGGAAGTTGTCCTTGGCCCGCTGCGTCGACGCCCCGTAGTAGGCGTCGGCGGGAACCTTCACCTCGCCCATCGAGTCCTTCTCCACCCGGTACTCCACTTCGCATCTCCTCGAGCCGCTTGTCGGCACCGACGGTATCAGCGGGTGAGGACGCTGATGATCTCCACGAGTGGATAGATGACCGTCGTGGTGGTGCCCGGGGCGTCGAGTGGCTGCCATGCCCCGCCGCCCTGCCGCCAGCGGACGGTCCAGTCGTAGGAGACGGTCAGGGGGACGCCTTCGGGGTCCTTTGTCTCGTAGAGGTGGATGGCGGACCCGTCGGGGTACCCGGAGAGGATCTCGGGGTGGGGCGGGAAGGTGTCGACGCTGCCGTCACCCCAGTCGACATGGACCGCGGACATCTCGATCTCGAGGGCGATGGTGGAGAAGCCGCTGGAGATGGTGGCGGAGTGCGGGTCGGGTACCGGCACGCCCAGGTAGGTGTCCATGCCGGTGACTCCCTCCCCGACTCGGGGACTCAGTTCCAGGGCGGGCGGAGCGTGGATGTATGAGGTGACATAGTCCCAGACCTCGGCGAGGGGGTCGGGCGCTGGGACGGGCTCGGAGCTGCAGCGGGGGATGGTCGGGCCGATGGCGATCACCTCACCGGGAGCGGAAGGGTCGGGGTCATAGCCCACGTCGGCTTCGCCTCCGGGATAGAGGGCGAGGATCACGTATTGAGTGACCCGGGACGTGTAGTACCAGCACTCGCCGGTGAGATCGGTCCCCAGCGACGGGTAGAGCCGGGAGGGAACGACGGCGTCGGAGGCGTAGTCGACGGTGGTACCACCGGAGATGCGGCACCGGGTGATGGTCTTGTACTCACTAATCAGGGGATCAAACTCTCGGGTGACCCAGCACGATGAGAACTCCTCAGCCGAGGCCAACCCCGGGACAGACACCAAGAGCAACGTGAGAATTAGGACAGCACCGCTTCGCAATCTGTTCCCCATAGGTCGTCTCGGTGCTCCCACACACTCAGGCGCTTCCATCTGCCTTCGATCCAGCGGAGAACGTGAACATCCTGCGTAGCGCCTTCCCTAAAGCCGGTAAGGCGAAGGTCCGTCCACAGAACTAGACATGTGTCGTCTGCTCTCAGGACTTCCGTGGAAGCGAAGCTGATGTCGTCTGCCTGCGGAGCCTGCAGAAAGTCGCTTCCGAATGCCT
>CAZAHX010000363.1:0-2055 GCA_964485005.1 uncultured Acidimicrobiaceae bacterium
CTGAGTGTCTGATCAGCTAGATCAGAAGATCAGGTCAACGGTGGTGGAGCTTATCGAGTCGAGCCCGCCCCCATATCATGCCCAGGAGGCCCTGCGGCCCCTGTCCCGGCCAATGCGGCCCCGGACGCTGTCCTCCGGGCTCGTTCGCATGGGGGCAGTTGCGCTGGTCGTGCTTCTGGTTGGTCTCGCCGGAGCTTGGATCGGTCGAAATCTGGCCCCTTCCGCGGACGTACCGGTGGCCGAGGCAACGCTGAGCCCCGAGCCCGACTTCGATCCTTCGACGATCGGCGACGAGATCCCGCTCGGTCCGCCCGGGGGAGCGCTGCGGCCAGAGCTCTCAGCGTCCACGCTCGACGGGGAGGTGCTGGCTGTCGGTGGCATCGATGGCACCAACCTGGAGGTGTTCCGCTGGGATACCACCGCCGGTGAGACCTGTCTTCAGGTCGTCGGGCCCCGTTTCCGCGACACTTCGTGCTCCAGTGAGGCGCACCAGGTAGACGACTCTTTCGATCTCTTCGACGGCCCCGCGCCTTTCGTGACCACTCGCACCGACGAGGAATCAGGGGCCACCGAGGTCATTGCCGTCTGGCGGGTCCCCGAAGGTACCTCGGTGATCTTTTTGGGTGTCGACGAAGTCGGCTATTGGCAACGGCCCAGGGGAGACGTGGGAGCCTTCGTTTTCGACTCCGATTCGCCGCGGGTCGGCATGGATGCATTCGACATCGACCAGAAAAGTCTGGCTGCGGCTTCATTCTCGCCGCGACAAACGGTGGATCCCGTCGGTCCCGGTGAGACCGATGTCGAAGGGTCGCCGGAGGACTTGGTGGAGATCGGGGGCTCCCATCCTGTGACCGAGATGATCGAGGCAGGTGCCGACACGAGGGAATCACTGGCCGAAGTTCTCCAGGAGCGGGGAATGGAGTTCACGTGCAGCGCAGGAGGAATCCCTCCGGCGAACCATGAGATCTGCGTGGTCGGCGTAGAGGGTGTGCTCGTGGTCGTGCCCTTCGGCAGTGAGCCTGGTCTGACTGCGCGCATCGGCGATCAGGGCCTGCAGCAGGATGTCGTGATCCCACTCGATTCCACCCGGCCGATCGGGATCCGAAATATCTCGGGTGGTGTCGCTGTCCAGATCGAGTACTTCGGGGAGGAAGTCGGCAGCATGAGTTCGCCGGGCCTGCTCGACCGGTAGCACATTGCCGAGACGAATCCCTTGATTCTTGTCGGCGGGGTGGTGTATGATTCGAACGTATGTTCGATACGAAGACTGCTTCGGTCGGGCTTCCAGCGGGGGAGGCTGAACTTTCGAGCGGGTGGGACGCCGAGATCGACGAGTTGGCCCTGTTGGTCACGGTCGACGAGTGGAACACCGGATGGGTTGAAGACGACCGCCAGGTCCTACCCGATCTCGAGGCGATCCCTACCGGCCCGTTCCTCCAGGCGGTCCTTTCAGGAGTGGACCGGTCCCGGTTGAATGGTTTCGACCTGGTCCGGCTTCTCCAGGCGCGGGAGCGTCTGGTGTCTCACTGTCAGGCGGGTGCGATTGCCGATACCCGTGAGATCGCCTACGCCGCCGCCGGCGACGCCAGCTCCGATGTCGAACGTCTCGACGAGCCGTCGGAGCATGCCGCCGACGAACTACGGCCGGCGTTGACGTTGACTCGTAGTGCCGCCGAGTTTCGACTGGGAGTGGCTTTCGACTTGACCGAACGCCTCCCCAAGGTTTGGACCATGCTTTCCGACGGTGTCATCGACCTGGCTCGGGCACGGGTGATAGCCAACGGGACAGCCCACCTCGACGAAGATGAGGCGAGACGGGTGGTCGACGTGGTCTGTGACCGGGCGTCTCGATTGACTACCGGTCAGCTGGCGGCGTGGATACGCAGGTTGTGTGTCGAATCCGACCCTGAAAAAGCCAAACAGCGGGAACGACACGCCAAAGAAGACCGGAAACTGTGGATCGAAGCCACCACAGACGGCACCGCCAACCTCCACCTCCTCGACATAGATGTCGCCGACGCCAAAACGATCGGCAGACGGGTCAACGCCCACATG
>CAZAHX010000364.1:0-2053 GCA_964485005.1 uncultured Acidimicrobiaceae bacterium
GATGCCGAGGAGGTGAACCGGGTCCGGAACATGCTCGGCTTCACCGGGTCGTATCAGGGGATCCCGGTGTCGGTGATGGGGACCGGTATGGGCATCCCTTCGGCCTCCATCTACGTGACCGAGCTCATCGAGGAGTACGGCGTGGAGAGGCTGATAAGAGTGGGCTCGTGTGGGGGGATCCTTCCCACCGTCTCCATCAGGGACGTGATCCTGGCCATCGGTGCGTGCACCGACTCCGGCGTGAATCGCGTCAGGTACGGAGGGTACGACTACGCCGCGACCGCCGACTTCGGGCTGCTTCGCGCCGCCGCCGAAGCTGCCGAGGCCCGGGGGATAAAGGTCAAGGTGGGAAACGTCCACTCGGCCGATTTGTTCTACAACCCCGATCCGGAGGCCTTCGACCGGATGGAGGAGATGGGTGTCCTCGCAGTTGAGATGGAGGCGGCGGGTCTCTACGGCGCAGCGGCGGAGAAAGGGGCCCGTGCCCTCACCATCTGCACCGTCTCCGACCACGTTCGCACCGGGGAGTCGACCAGCTCCGAGGAGCGTCAGCAGACCTTCGACGAGATGGTGGATATCGCACTCGAGGCGATCCGAATCGATACCGCCGGCTAGCTAGCTAATCCTCAACCAGGTACTGCACCCGGAACATCTCGGCGGCAACCGGCCTCACCAGGTCTTCTACCAGGGCCAGGTGCTCGGGATGCTTCTGATAGGCGCGCCAGGCCTCCTCCGAGTCGAAGTCGGCGACGAGGGCAATGTCCGGATTCCCCTGACCCAGCCCCAGATCGGGCCCGAACTCGTATCGCTCGATCTCCTCGATGACGTCGGGGAGTCGAGCCCAGCCCCGATACAGCTCCTCGATCTGGTTCTCGGTGGCGTCGTCGCGGAAACGCAACATCAGGACGTGGCGAAAGATGCTCATGCGCCGAGTCAATCAGCAGCGGCCGGAGACCACCAACCGCTTACCCTGTCCGGCCTCATGTCGGTCACCGGACCCCTGGTCAAGCGCGCCATCGGCGATTCCATCCCATTGTTCATACCGGCGATCCCCTTCGCCCTGGTGATCGGTCTCGCCATAGTCGATGCCGGGATCGATCCCTTCGTGGGATGGTCTAGCTCGTGGCTGATCTTCGGTGGGGCCGCCCAGCTCACCCTGATCACCCTGCTCGGCTCCGGGGCTGCGCTGGCTGCCGCCATCACCGCCGCTCTCATCGTCAACGCCCGTCATCTCATGTACTCGGCGGCACTCGCCCCCGTCTTCCAACGCCAACCGACCTGGGCGCGGTGGCTCGGCCCCTATGTCCTCCTGGATCAAGTGTTCGCCCTGGTCGCCATACGACTCGACGACGACCCGGCGGCATTCCGCACCTACTACCTGGCGTCAGGTGCCACCTTCTGGGTCCTCTGGCAACTCACCACCGCACTTGGTCTGTTCATCGGACCGGTCGTGCCCGAGGAGTGGGGTCTCGGCTTCGCCGTCCCCATTCTCTTTCTCGGGTTGATCGTCATCGGGGTGGACCGCTACCCGAAGGCGGTTGCCGCGGTGGTCGGGGCCGGGGTCACCTATCTGGCTGCCGGGCTGCCCAGCCGGGCCGGGCTGCTCGTGGGCGCTCTCGTCGGGATCGTGGCCGGGACGGTGGCGGAGAGGTTGCGGAGATGACCGTATTTCTCGTCATGGTGGCAGTCGGGGTGGGGACCTATCTGAGCCGGTCCATCTTCATCCTGGCCCTGGCCCGGCGCCGGATCCCGGATCCGGTCCTGGTGGCGCTCCAATTCGTGGCGCCGGCGGTGCTGGCCGCCTTGGTGGTGGCCCTCCTCATCGACGAGGAGGGTGGCGTGGCCGTCGGTGTGCCCGAGATCGCCGCTTTCCTCGCCGGGGGCTTGGCCGCGTACCGCACCCGGAATCACATCGTCACCCTTGTCGCCGGAATGGGGGTGTTCTGGATGGTGCGCGCCCTCATCTGACCCCTTCTGTGAGGCGAAATGACTGTATAGCGACGAAAAGTCCTCACAGAACGTGCTCATTTCGCCCGACGCGGCGGGGGTCCTG
>CAZAHX010000365.1:0-2051 GCA_964485005.1 uncultured Acidimicrobiaceae bacterium
AGGTCAAGGTCTTGCTCGCGGGCGGTGGCGAGTGCCTGCTCGCCGTCCACGGCCTCGAGCACCTCGCAACCGGCCACCCGGAGCAGATCGGTCATCAGCAACCGGTTGATCCTGCTGTCCTCGGCGACCAGCACCCGCGCCCCGCCGAGCCCCAGGGCCGGGCTGGTGGCCGGCGCGACAGGCTCTTCCCCTCGGGGGTGATCGAGGAGGGGCAGGACCAGTGTGAACTCGGTTCCGCTTCCCTCATGGCTGGTGACGGTGAGACTTCCCCGATGCATTTCGGTAAGCCGCTTGGCCAGGGCGAGACCAAGCCCGGCACCCGCCCGGGAACGGGAAAGGCTCGAGTCCACCTGATGGAACGGGGCGAACACTCGGGCGAGGTGTTCAGGCGGAATCCCCACACCGGTGTCCCAGATCTTCACGGCGACCTCCCCGTCCCCAGCTGATATCGAGACGCCCACCTCGCCGCCACGATCGGTGAACTTCACCGCGTTGGAGAGAAGATTGAGAAGCACCTGTCGTATCCGTCTTCGATCTGCGGTCACCGGGAGCGGCTGGCCGGGCGCCGGGGCGCTCAGCTTCAAACCCTTGGCGGAGGCATCGGGGCGGATCATCCCGATCGAGTCCTCGATGATCAGGGAGAGGTCGAGATCCTCCAGAGTCAGGTCTTCTCTCCCCGCCTCGATCCGCGCCAGGTCCAACATGTCTTCGACGATGTCGAGGAGGTGGGACCCCGAGGCGGAGATCATGTCCAGGTACTGCCTCTGCTTGTCCTCGAGTCCGCCGAATGTGCCTTTGAGCAGCACCGAACTGAGCCCGATCACCGCGGTGAGGGGTGTGCGCAGCTCATGGCTCATGTTGGCGAGGAAGGCGGTCTTGAGCCGGTCGGCCTCGATGGCACGGTCCCGGGCAACTCGGAGATGCTCGGTCTGCTCCCGCAGTTCGGCGGTGAGGAGGCGGGCGCGATGGAAGGCGCGCTCACGACTATCGACCAGGGTGAAGGCGGTGATCGCTAGGGCGAGTGTGAGCAGGGTTCCGGTGAAGGTGATCACGGTGGGTATCGAGCCGAAGGCGTTGAAGCCGGGGCGAAGGGGGACCTCGGTGGCCACCAGGGTCCAGACCCGGTCACCGACGGTCATTGGTCGTCGCGCCGTTGGCGCATTCGAGGCATCCGACGCTCCCGACGACTGGTAGAGCAGCGGCACCTGCTCGGTTCCGCCCTGGACGGGGGCGGCATCGAATACCTGCACCTCGATCTGGGTGCCCACGGCGGCGAGGTCGGCGATGAGATCTTCGACCGCGATGGCGGCCTGGACTACCCCGTCGAACTGACTTCGCCGCTCCTGCAGATTCTTCGGAGGGAGATCGTCCCGGTAGACGGGCAACATGAGAAGGAATCCCTTACTCCCGTCGGTCACCAGGTCGATTCCCTGGGTGGCGACCAGCGCCCCGGTGTCCCGGGTCTTCTCGATGGCTCTTCGGCGCAGGGGGTCGGTCCCCAGGTCGTATCCGAAGGCGGGATGGCCCTCAGCGCGGGGCGCGATGAATACGGGGACGAATGTGTCGGGGTGGGTGGTCTCCGGTTGGATGTTGAAGGCGGGGTAGCCGGCGGGATCGAGGCTGGTGTCGTTGCGCACCGCTGCGACCAGGCTCTCCCGCTCCCCGGTCGGGATCGCCTTGACGAAGGCCAGGTTCCTGATCGTCTCCAGGCCTTCGATGGTCTCCACGAAACGGTGGAACTCCACCCGGGTGACCTGATCCGAGGCGCCGAACAGGCCTTGGAGGCCGCGAACCGCGGAAGCGGCGTTCAGGATGCGCTCTTCGATGAGCCGCGTGGCGTCGTCGGCGTGTGTGGTGAACTGGAGGGAGCGTCTTGCCGCTGCCTGCTCGTCGGCATTCCGGGCGAGCATGATCGTCCCTGCCTGGCCGACGATGAAGATCACTACCGCCGCCACTAGGGGTCCCTGCCAGCGGCTCGTCATGGCGAGAGCTTTGACTCAGCTCACCGCGGGCTCGGCGCCGGTGGCCACCGCGTCGAGCAGCGTCTCGAT
>CAZAHX010000366.1:0-2044 GCA_964485005.1 uncultured Acidimicrobiaceae bacterium
GGCGAGGACGCCGACGCGGCTCATCTCACCAGCCTCGAGGGGCGAGACGCTCCGATTCGTCCAGGGTGCCGATCTCCAGACCCGGCATCGCCTCTCCCAGGCCCCGGGACACCTTCGCCACGACCTCGGGTTCGTTCCAGAAGGTGGTGGCCTCGACGATGGCCCGGGCATAGCCCTCGGGGTCCGAGCTCTTGAAGATCCCCGAGCCGACGAAGACACCGTCGACTCCGAGACCCATCATCAGGGCGGCGTCGGCCGGGGTGGCGATCCCGCCGGCGGCGAAGTTGACCACCGGGAGCTGCCCGGTGCTCCCCACCTCCCTGACCAGGTCGTAGGGGGCAGCGAGATCACGGGCGGCACTCATCAACTGCTCATCCCCCATCCCGGCGAGCATCCGAATCTGGTTGGTGACGGCGCGCATGTGGCGAACCGCCTCGACGACATTCCCCGTGCCGGCCTCGCCCTTGGTGCGGATCATGGCCGCGCCCTCGCCGATGCGGCGAAGCGCCTCGCCCAGGTTGCGTGCACCACAAACGAAAGGGGTGGTGAAAGCCCATTTGTCGACGTGATGCTCCTCGTCGGCGGGAGTGAGAACCTCTGACTCGTCGATGTAGTCCACCCCGAGAGACTGGAGGACCAGGGCCTCGGCGAAGTGGCCGATCCGGCATTTGGCCATCACCGGGATGCTCACCACACCCTGGATCTCCTCGATCTTGGTGGGGTCGGCCATCCGGGCGACACCACCATGCTTGCGGATGTCCGAAGGCACTCTCTCCAAGGCCATGACTGCAACTGCTCCGGCCTCTTCGGCGATCCTGGCCTGGTCGGCACTGACCACATCCATGATGACGCCGCCCTTGAGCATCTCGGCCAGGCCCCTCTTGACCCGATCGGTACCTGTCTCCACGAATCTGTTCTCCTCTGGGGAAACACCGATTGTACCCGGGGGCGTTGCCTGTCCCTAAGTGCTCGCCATCGCAAATACGGTCGCCAGCGTATTTGTGTTGGTGGGCACTAAGCGATCGCCTCGCGATACTCGGCTCGGTAGGCACCCACCACATGGCTCCAGTCGAACCGGGACGCCCTCACCTCGCCACGCGATGCCAAGACCTCACGCATCCCACGGTCACTGAGCAACTCGACGACCGCCTCGGCGAGCAGGGTGGAGTCGCCCACCGGGAAGTAGCGGGCCGAGTCCTGGGCGACGTCGACGAAGGGGGCCAGGTTGGAGGCCGCCACCGCCGCCCCTGCCGCCATCGCCTCGACCAGGGTGATCCCGAACGACTCTCCACTGGTATGGGGAGCCACGTAGACGGCCGACGAGGAGAGCATCTCGGCCTTGGTCGACTCACCGACCCGGCCCATCCAACGGACCCCGGGGATCGCTCGATCGGCGCCCATCACCACCAGCTCGGCTTCGGGAACGGCCTCGAGAACATGGGGCCATGCCTCGAGAAGGACATCCAGGCCCTTGCGGGGCTCGTCCCTCCCCAGGAAAGCCACCCGATGACGATGACGCTCGATGGAGACGAGCATGCTCGACACGTCCACCCCGTTGGGGATGATGGTTACCGCTAGGTCCTTGGGAAGGGGCGCGGCAGCGGTGGAGGACACTGCGGTGACCCGGCGTGTCCTGGGCCCGAGCATGAGCTTGAGCCCGGGCGCCAGGGTCTGGTACAGCCCGCGGATCGGCATCGGCGGGGCGGCATGAAACGTGGCTACCACCGGGGGGCCGGCTCGAAGCGCCGCCAACGAGACCGTTGGCATCAAGGGCTCGTGAACATGGAGCACCTCGCACTCGGCTGCGACTTCCTTGATCGCACCCCCGACCCGCGGGTTCAGCGAGATGGGAACGCGCGACCGGTTGCCCGGGATCGACATCGTGCCTCCCAGATCGACGCCGTCGACTCCCTCGGGCAGCCCGGGGCCGATGACCACGGTCTCCTCGTCTACGGCCCGGAGGCGAGACGCCAGCCCGAGCACCTGGCTCTGGACCCCGCCCGGAAGGGACAGGTCATAGGGACAGACCAGGCCGATCCTCATG
>CAZAHX010000367.1:0-2018 GCA_964485005.1 uncultured Acidimicrobiaceae bacterium
CCGCCGTCCGGTCCTGGTGAGCGTGAAGGAGGAGTCATGACGCCAGCCAGTCCTGCGGTGCGGAATCTGTTCCGCGCTGCTTTGATCATCTTCGTGATCACCGTTGTGATCGGGATCCTCAACGGGACCGACATCTGGGACCCGCCGAGGAACGCCCTGCTCACCCACGTCCACGCCGGAACCCTGGGCTGGATCACACTGTCGGTGACCGGAGCCGCCATCTGGATGTTCGCAGGCGATCGGGTTGGTGAGGGCAGGTCCCTGGCCAACTTCACCCTCGTTGCCGTGTCCATTTATGTGATCGCCTTCTGGGTGGGTACCGGCATCTACCGGCCGATCGCAGGGATCCTCGCCTTCATCGCCTTCACCTGGCTGTTGGTCTGGGTGATCCGGGCCGTGCCGGGTGGGACGATGACCGTCCCCAAGCTGTCGCTCCTCCTGTCCATCGTGTCGCTGTTCATCGGTGCGGTCCTCGGCGTCCTGCTCGGGCTCCAGATCGCCGGCACCGAGCTGATCGGCGGTGCCGCCGGAGACCGGATCGCAGTGGCGCATCCCGGGACCATGGTCATTGGCTTTGTGATCCTGGCCGGGCTTGGGATCACCGAGTGGCTGCTCAGGTCAGGTGAGGCCAAACCTATTGGCCAGCAGAAGGCGGGCGTGGTGCAGGTGAGCCTCTTCTTCCTCGCTGGTGTTGTGATCATCGTCGGGATCCTGGGGGAGATCGATGGGCTGGCGGAGACCGGCGGAGCCCTCCAGGTAGTCGGACTGTTCATCTTCCTACCCAGGATTGCCCGGGACCTCGCTCCATCACGATGGGGAGAGTCGATTCCCGGTCTCTACGCCCGGCTGGCAGTGGTGGGGCTGATATCAAGCGTCGCCCTGCTGGTCGTCCTTGTCTCACAGCTCGTCTCGGAGGCGCCTTTTCGCGACCTGGTCCACATCTTCCTGGCTTACGATCACAACAACTTCCTCCTGGTGATGACCAACATCATCCTGGGGATGATGGCCGCGACGATCGTGGTGTCCGATCGGGTCAACCACTGGGTCATCGCCGGGGTCAACATCGGCGCAGCCGGGTTCATCATCGGGTTGCTGGCCCAGAGCGACGTGCTCAAGCGCATCTTCACCCCGATCCTTGGTGTCGCCCTGCTGTGGGCCATCTGGACCTACGTCCGGGCGGCGCCGGCCACCGAACGGGCGGGGGTGGAGACGCGGTAGGCGTCAGCCCAGGAGGTCGGTGGGGTCGAGGACGAGTGTCGCCGGACCGATGTCGAGTTCCACTTCAACGCCGGCCTCATGGCGGGCCTGTTCGACGTAGACCTGTCCGCCGAGGTGGTAGACGATGATCACCGGCCCTTCGGGGTCGATGATCCAGTAACGCTGCAGACCGACTTCGGCGTACTTGGCGAACTTGCGGATGGTGTCCCGGGCCGCCTCCGACGACAGCACCTCGAGGCGGGTGAGGCGGTACCCGAGCTCTTCCACCAGTTGAAGACGTGGCTCAATGTGTATGTCCAGTGGATGGTCAACCCAATCGCCTTCCTCAGCTTCATCGCGATCGCGGTCGTCTCCCTACGCTCGGGAGTGCTTCCTGGCTGGGCGGCCTGGGGGGTGATCGTCTGGGGCGCCGTTTGGTTCTTCATCCCCTTTCTCCTCGCCCTCTTCCCGGTACCGGTCTTCCTCGGCGCCATGCTCCTGATCAATGGTTAGGGCTCTGGCTGGACGGGGTTCCCTCCGCATGTCGTTTCCCACCAAGTGTTGACTCGAGCAATAAATGAATTACTGTTCATTCACTTAGACAGGGCCGCGGGAGGATTCCATCATGATCGAGCCTGGCGTCGTTCTCGAGTTTCCCACTGAGAGGATGGAGTTTCTGAGCACTCCGGAGATGACAGGTGACCGATATCGGGTCCGTCTCACGGCACCACCAGGGGGCGGGCCGGGCGTCAAGGGTGATGGACCGCACACTCATCCCGGTCTTGTCGAGATCTTCCGGTGTGTGTCTGGGGAGATGACGG
>CAZAHX010000368.1:0-2009 GCA_964485005.1 uncultured Acidimicrobiaceae bacterium
GCGTAAGCGTGAGTAAATGACGTCGCTGTGCGACGTCATTTACTCACGCTGCGACCTGACCGCCCGGGTGCCACAATGGGGCACCCCGTGACCACAACCAGCACCGAGTTCTCAGCACTACGTCAGCGCGCCGTGACCTGCACCGCGTGCCGCCTCTCCGAGACGAGGACCAACGTGGTCTTCGGCGTGGGCGACCCCGAGGCTGACCTGATGCTGGTCGGGGAGGCTCCGGGGCGTAACGAGGACCTGCAGGGTGAGCCATTCGTGGGTGCCGCAGGCAAGCTGCTCGACGAATTGATGGCCGGGATCGGAGTGAGCAGGTCCGAGGCCTACATCGCCAATGTGCTCAAGTGCCGCCCCCCCGGCAATCGGGACCCGTTGCCCGATGAGATCGACTGTTGCAAGGGCTATCTCCGAGAGCAGATCAGGCTCATCCGGCCGAGAGTCGTGGTCACCTTGGGGAACTTCTCCACCAAGCTCCTGCTCCGCACCGAGACCGGGATCACCCGGCTCCGGGGTCAGGTCTACGAGTGGTGGCTCGGGGCGAGACTCATCCCCACCTTCCACCCGGCGGCAGCGCTGCGTGGCGGTGATCGGGTTCGCGCCCAGATGGTGCAGGACTTCGAGCTCGTCAGAGAGACTCTGGCCGCCGAGGACCTACGAGCCGACACGGTGGAGACCGAGCCGGAGCAGACGAGCTTGGAGCTGTTCGGTTGATCGAGGTCAGGTGCCCGACCGATACCGACACCCAACGAGTAGCCGGGAGATTGTCGGCCAGTTTGCAGCCGGGGGATGTTGTGGTACTCGCCGGGCCGCTTGGCTCGGGCAAGACGCTGTTCACCCAAGGCCTCGCCGCGGGATTGGGGGTGGAGGAGCCGGTCGTGTCCCCGTCGTTCGTGCTCATGCGGCAGTACCGGTCGGGGTTCATCCCCATCGTCCATGTCGACGTCTACCGGCTGGGATCCCTCAACGAGTTCGCCGATCTCGACGCCTTCGAGCTGGCCGAGGATGGGGTCCTGGTCATCGAGTGGGGTCAGGCCGTGGAGGCCGTCGTCCCTAGCGACCACCTCCACATCGAGTTCGTCGTCGAGCAAGACGGCACCCGTGTCCTGAGGCTGACTCCGGGTGGTTCCTGGCGCACCCGTAACCTGGACGCACTGGTATGAAGCTGCTCGCCATCGAGACCGCGACTCCGGGGGCGTCGATCGCGGTGCTCGAGGACCGGACCACACTGGCCGCCGCCTCCCGGATCGACCCGGTGGGTCACGCTACCTTCCTGGTCCCGGCAATCGACTTCTGTTTCGATCAGGTGGGCTGGTCGCCCACCGACCTCGACGCGGTCGTCGTCGACGTCGGGCCCGGCCTGTACACCGGCCTCAGGGTGGGGCTGGCCACGGCACAGGGCCTCGCCGCTGCATTCGGCATCCCTTTGATCCCCGCTGTCTCCTTGGACGCCCTGGCTTTGGAGGCTCGCACCGGGCACCGGCTCATCTGGGTGCTGGTCGATGTGAGGCGGGGCCAGCTTGCCATGGCCCGCTACCGGCCTGTTCCCGGCGGTGTTGTCAAGGAAGGCGCCAACGAGTTGGTGGACCCCGAGGAGCTGCGGGCGATGCTGGAGTCCAACACCCTCGAGAGCCTGGTGGTGGGGGAGATTGGCGCCCTGCCCGAGGGGTTCTTCCGCGGGATGAGCTCGGTGAAGACCGGCCGTCCCCGTTATCCCTATGCGGTCGCTCTGGGTGAGATCGGGGCCGGCAAGTACGAGAGAGACGAGTATCCCGCCACCGACGACATCCGGCCCCTGTACATGAGGGAGCCGGATGTCACCATCAATTGGGCCAAGATGAGGCAGGAGGGCCCGTGGGCGGGGTGATCACCATCAGACCGTTCGCTCCGGCCGATGTTCCCGGCGCGGTGGCACTGGAGGAGTCCGCCGGTTTCGGGACCTGGTCGGAGAAGGTGTTCCGTGACGAGATAGCCGCCGACAACCGGATCTACCTGGTAGCCGATGA
>CAZAHX010000369.1:0-1985 GCA_964485005.1 uncultured Acidimicrobiaceae bacterium
TCGTGGAAGCTGGGCGTGATCCTGCAGCAGATCTACATCCGCTGGCTCCGCGGCCAGACCCGGGATGATCGGTTCGAGTCGCTCGGCGAGGGGGCGCGCACTCTTTTCCGTCTCGCCGCAGCGAGACGGCCCTGATTCAGGGACGAATCGCCTCGCCTATCATCGCCGCCCGATGCCGGCCGTCGAGACCAGGGAGATCGTCAAGAGATTCGGCGATGTCGTGGCTCTCGACGGGGTGAGCATCTCCTTCGAGCGGGGAATCGTCTTCGGCCTGCTCGGGCCAAATGGGGCGGGGAAGACCACCTTGATCCGGGTTCTCACCACCCTGCTCGTGCCGGATTCGGGCCAGGCCCGGGTCGCCGGTGTCGACGTGCTGGAGAACCCAGTGGGAGCCCGTCGCAAGATCGGGCTCGCCGGCCAGTTCGCCGCAGTCGACGAGTTCCTCACCGGGCGGGAGAACGTGGAGATGGTGGGCCGGCTCTACAACCTCTCCGCCGACGAGGCCAGGGCCCGGGCCGGCGAGGTGTTGGAGCGGATCGGGCTGATGCGGGCCGCGGACCGCCTGGTGCGGACCTACTCGGGAGGAATGCGGCGTCGTCTCGACCTGGCCGCTTCCATGGTGGGCCGCCCCGAGGTGCTTTTCCTCGACGAGCCCACCACCGGGATCGACCCGGGAAGCCGTCTCGATCTCTGGGATCTCATCGAGGAGCTGGTCGAGGGGGGCGCCACCCTTCTCCTCACCACCCAGTACCTCGACGAGGCAGACCGGCTCGCCGATCGGATCGGGGTGATCGACCACGGCCGGCTCATCGCCGAGGGGACCGGTGACGAGCTGAAGGCTGAGCTGGGAGGGGACGTGGTGGAGATCCACGCCGAGGAGGGAGACCTCTTCGCCGCCACCGAGGCCCTGGCCAGGGTGGCCGGCGAGCACCCGGCGCGGAAGGGGTTCTCCCTTTCCATCCCCGCCCCGGACGGGTCCCGAACCTTGACCGCGGCAGTCCGGGAGCTCGACTCCTCCGGAGTCGTTCCCCGTGACATCGCCCTGCGCCAGCCAACCCTTGATGATGTGTTCCTCACCCTGACCGGGCATCGGGTGGAGGAGCCTCCCGATGGCGCCGAGCCGGTAGTGACAGCGGCTGCCGGCGGGGCGGCACGAATCCGGAAGAGGGGCAGACGGTGACGGTCCAGGTATCCGCCCGCAAAACTGGCCTCGCCGACGCCGTGACCCACACCGCGGTGATCACCAAACGCAACGTCCTCCGGGTGGTCCGCATCCCCCAGCTCGTCCTGTTCTCCACGGTGCAGCCGGTGATGTTCCTCCTCCTCTTCAACTATGTCTTCGGGGGCGCCATCGCCATCGGCGGTCCCGGTGGTGCGGGCTCCGGGGACTACATCAATTGGCTGATCCCGGGGATCCTGGTTCAGTCGGCGATATTCGGCGCCACGGCCACCGCCCTCGGGCTCACCGAGGACCTGGGCGCCGGGGTCATCGACCGCTTCCGCTCGCTTCCCATGGCCCGATCGGCGGTGCTCACCGGGCGAACCCTTGCCGACCTGGTGCGCAACACCTTCGTCATCACCCTGATGCTCATCGTCGGCTACCTCATGGGGTGGCGCTTCGAGCAGGGCTTTTGGATGATGGTTCTGGGGGTAGTTATCTCCCTTCTCCTCGGATACGCCTTTTCCTGGGTGATGGCGTCAGTCGGACTCGCCACCAAAACCCCCGAGGCCGCCCAATCGGCCGGGTTCCTACCCATCTTCCCCCTGGTCTTCGCCTCCTCGGTCTTCGTCCCCACCGACTCGATGCCCGAGTGGCTGCGGGTGTTCGCCGACAACCAGCCGGTCACGATCGTCGCCAACACGGTGAGATCACTGATGTTCCCCGAAGAGGCGCTTCCATTCCTCGGGCTCGATCGAGGATCTCTCATCCTGAAGTCCGCCCTCTGGATCGCCGGCATCGTCGCCGTGTTCGGCCTCCTCGCCGT
>CAZAHX010000370.1:0-1976 GCA_964485005.1 uncultured Acidimicrobiaceae bacterium
GGTACAAGCTGGTGCGGGCGCTCGAGGTGCTCCGCAACAAGAGAGAGGCGATGCCCCCGAAGAAGCACGGCAACGGCCCCCTATGAAGAGTCTGCTGATCGCCAATCGGGGGGAGATCGCGGTCAGGGTGATTCGCACGGCCAGGGAGATGGGGCTGCGGACCATCGCCATCTACTCCGAGCTCGACCGGGACTCCCTCCATGTCGACCTCGCCGACGAGGCGTGGAACGTGGGGCCGGCCCCGTCGGCGGAGAGCTACCTCAACCAAGAGGCGATCATCGGCATCGCAGCGGAGTCGAAGGCCGACGCGGTGCATCCCGGCTACGGCTTCCTCTCCGAGAACGCCGCCTTCGCCCGAGCGGTGAAGCGGGCCGGCCTCATCTGGGTGGGGCCCCCCGGGTCGGCCATCGAGGCGATGGGCGACAAGATCACCTCCCGTCGCAATGCCGAGAAGCATGGCGTGCCGACCGTTCCCGGCATCACCGACCCGGTCAGCAACGCGGACCAGGTGAGAGATCTCGCCTCCGAGTATGGGTTCCCTTTGGCGATCAAGGCGGCCCATGGCGGCGGGGGCAAGGGGTTGCGGGTGGCCTGGGACGCCGACGAGGTCGACGACGCTTTCGAAGGGGCCAGCCGGGAGGCCGACGCCTACTTCGGCAACCCCGAGGTCTACGTGGAGAAATACCTGGAAAAGCCACGCCATGTCGAGGCCCAGGTCCTCTTCGACACCCACGGCAACGGCGTCTTCCTCGGGGAGCGGGACTGCTCGGTGCAGCGTCGCCATCAGAAGCTGATCGAGGAGACCCCCTCCCCCGGCTTCACCGACCGCCAGCGCAAGGCGCTGTCCAAGGCGGCCCTGGCCGCGGCCAGGTCGTGCGACTACGTCAACGCCGGCACCGTCGAGTTTCTCGTCGACCAGTCCGGGGAGGTCTACTTCCTGGAGATGAACACCCGTCTCCAAGTGGAGCACACCGTCACCGAGATGGTCACCGGCCTCGATCTCGTCGAGTGGCAGCTGCGCATCGCGGACGGCGAGGAGCTAGCCCTGGGCTCGGTGGAGTCGAGAGGCCATGCCATCGAGTTCCGGATCAACGCCGAGGATCCGTTCAACAACTTCATGCCCAGCCCGGGGCAGGTGGTGGACTGGCAGGAGCCGGCCGGTCCTGGAGTGCGTGTCGATTCCTGGGTGCGACCCGGCACCTCGATCTCCCAGTACTACGACAATCTCATGGCCAAGCTGGTGGTGTGGGCCCCCGACCGGGAGAGCGCGATCAACCGGGGCAAGCGGGCCCTTCGTGAGTTCGAGGTCTCCGGGGTGTCCACCACCATCCCGGCGCACCTTGCCGTGCTGGAGCACGACGACTTCGTCCAGGGCAAGCATCACACCAAGTGGATGGAGGAAACCGTCCCGCTCGCCGACCACGACCCCGAGTTCGCCCCAGCCCTCCCCCAGGAGGAGGCGCTCGCCAAGAAGGACATCACCGTCGAGGTGGGCGGGCGCCGGTTCCGGGTGTCCTACTGGGCGCCGGAACCGGGCACCGGGGCGATGAGGAGACGCGCCCCCAGGCTGTCGAGATCGGCGCCGGCCGTCGCCGCCGACGGCGTCGTCATCGCGCCCATGCAGGGGACGATCGTCAAAGTGCAGGTGAAGGCGGGCCAGCCCATCAAGACGGGCGACGCGATCTGTGTGCTGGAGGCGATGAAGATGGAGAACGAGGTGGTCGCCCCCAACGACGGCGAGCTCGTCGACCTCCGTGTCCAGCCCGGCGACACCGTCACCCCCGGCCAGGTCATCGCCATCATCAAATAAACGTGTTTACGCGAACCTCCGGTAGTTAGGCCCATATATGGGCCGTGGAGCCTCGAGAAATCATCCGGGAGATCGGGTGTCACCCAAAGTGACCGCTTGCGACGTCACAATGTCATAACCAACAGGAGGGAAGATGAGACTCCAGACCACGATCGCGATCACCCTG
>CAZAHX010000371.1:0-1953 GCA_964485005.1 uncultured Acidimicrobiaceae bacterium
GTGCGGACCGCGGAATGGATCAACTCCGGCATCTGGGCCGGATTGACCAGTGTCTCTGTGAAGCCGGCCACGTCACGGAACAGGTCCCGCAAATCGAGTTCCTGGTGGGAGTCCGAGCCGAGGAGGCTGGACTCCACCTGGCCGGTGATGGCCAGAACCGGGGCCCTGTCGAGCTTGGCGTCGTAGAGACCGTTGAGCAGGTGAACGGCGCCCGGCCCCGCCGTCCCGACCACCACACCCAGTCTCCCGGTCAGCTTGGCCTGGGCCGAGGCGGCGAAAGCCCCCGCCTCCTCGTGGCGGACGGTGACGAACTCGATCCGGTCCTGACGGCGAATGGCATCGACCAGGCCGTTGATGGCGTCGCCGGGGATGCCGAAGATCTGTCTCACCCCGACCGAGGCCAGGGTGTCCAGGATCACCGATGAGACGTCTTGGGACATTGGTTACTCCACGGTTACTCCACGATTACCCGGATGGGAGCCCATTCAAGCGAAACTCGCCGGCCAGGGTCAGAGCTGGCCGTGGTCGTCGAGCCCAGCCAGCGCGGTGAGATAACCGGGATCGTCGTAGCGGCCGAGGAGGAAGGCGTCGGCATAGGAGGGCACGATCTCACCGCAGATGTGAGCCGCGGCAAGGTCGCCGGCGGCGGCGGCCACCATCACCCCGAACCCGGAGAGACCGGCGACGAGATGCAGCCCTTCAGGCCCCGCGGGACCGATGAGAGGGCGGTTCTCCCCGGTCTTTGTGTAGTAGCCACCATCCACGGTGGAGGGGGGGAGACGGTCCCGGTAGACCTCGAGGCCGGGAACCATCGTGGTCAACCCACGCATCACCACCTCCGGGTAGAGCGGGTCCTCGGGAAGCGGCCATACCGGTTCCATCACTTCCTGGTGGTACTCCCAGAGCCCGACGAAATACGGCGAGTCGGTGCCACCCTCCGGCCGGCCGTGGCAGAAGACGGGCAACTCACCGAGCAGCTCGTCTCTCCCCAGGGCGGCCAGTTCCTCCCGCTCGCCGTCGCTCCAGTCGATGTGCTGTGGGTCGCTCCAGATGATCATCGGGGCATTCCTGGGTATGACCCCGAGGTGATCGCGGAAGCTCACCTTGAGGTGCAGCTCGGAGAAGAGAGGCAGCTCCAATCCGGCCGTCGCCGCCACCGTGCCCGACATGGGCCCGGCGGCCACCACCACGGCAGCGGCGTCGAGGGTCGAGCCGTCGGCGACTCTCACCCCTCCGACCCCTCCCCCTTCAACGATGATCCCCTCCACTTCGGCGCTGATCACCTCACCGCCCTCGGATCTGAAGCGCTCCAGCATCAGTGAGCCCAACTGCTGGGCGCTGAACCAGCCCGCCCGGCGGACGTGGATGGCACCCACCGCGTCATCGGCGAGGTAGGGGTATGCGTCGTGCAGGGCACCATCGGTCAGGATGTCCACCCCGTCTGGAGCCTCGCCGTAGGGCTTGGGCCCGGGATGGTGGCGCACCGGCCCGGTCCCGTAGTCGGAGCTCACCTCGGCCTGCCGGGTCATGGCATCGAGACGATCGGAGTCGGCGGTGACGAAGAGATAGCCGCGGCGGCTCAGACCGAAGTAGTCGCCGGAGTCCTCGGCCAGTTCCTCGAGGAGCGAGATGGAGTGGTTGGTCAGGGCCACCATTTCTGGGCTGGGCCAGAAGTTCCGGTAGCACTCAGTTGACTTGTCCGAGGTGAGGGTGAGCGGGTGGCGGGGGTCCACGACGACCACCCGGCCCGTCTGTGGGCGCGAGGCGAGGTGGTATGCGGTGGAGACACCGGCGATGCCGGCTCCGACCACCACCACGTCGGCGGTGGGCGTCATGTCAGCGGTCGAGGTGGCGGCGGACCTTCTCGGCGACTGCCTCGGGGGTGAAACCGAGCTTCTCGGCTATCACCTCCCAGGGCGCCGACTCCCCGAAGTGGTCGATGCCGATGCTCAG
>CAZAHX010000372.1:0-1929 GCA_964485005.1 uncultured Acidimicrobiaceae bacterium
ATCGACCTCACATCCGAGGGCGATGGAACCGCAGTCGGCGATGAGGAGATACCTGGAGAGATGTCGATCTCGCTCACCGGCACGACGACGTTGACGCACTCGATCTCGGAGGGCCCCGAGCCCGGCACCTACGAGGTGAGGATCGAGGGGGAGTTCGACGATCTCTCCGTCGCGGGGAGTTCCGACGGCGAGCCGGTCGAATCAGGTGATGTCCCCGAGGTGGCGGAGATGGCGCCGATCGATGTCACGATCATCGTCGACGACAAGGGCAGATCTGTCGCCCAGGACCGGGATCAGGGCGACCTGGGGGGCGTCCTCGGTGGGCTCGAAGGATTTGGCGACCTCACCTCAGGCACCGACCTCGGCCGGCTGGTCGGTCCCCCCTTGCCCGAAGAGCCCGTCACGGTCGGTGACACCTGGTCGGACACCATCGAGACTCCCATGCTCATGGGCGGGGATGGGGAGTCGATCACCACCGAGACAACCAGTGAGGTGACAGGGACCGACAGCATCGCCGGGGTAGATGTGCTGGTCATCGATACCCAGATGATCACCTCGAGCATCGAGTTCGATTTGGCTGAGCTCCTGGCCGGCTTCTTCTCCGCGCTCGCCCCTGAAGACGCCAGCGCCGAAGACACCGCCAAGCTCGACGCGCTGATGGAGGATCTTCGATTCCTGTTCGACATCGACGAGGTGGTCGAGGACGCGACCACCTGGTTCGATGCCGAGGCAGGGGTTGCCCGAGAGGCAGAGTTCGTGAGCTCCACCCATGTGACCATGGACCTCAACATGCCCGATGAGACCACGGGGGAGATGGCCGGGTTCATGCTCGACATGACTGTCGATCAGACCACTACCTATCGGCTGGTCGACTCCACGACCTCCTGATGGTCACTCATCAGCGCCCTCGGCTGTTCTTTCGCCGGCGCCAGCTCTCGTAGAGGTGTTTGGCCGTCGTTGCCGCGGCCTTGCGCAAGGTGACGGGGGTCCTCGGGTCGGAAGCGGTTTGCGTCGGCTCATCGGGGGGCTCGGCCTCGGTTTCGCCCTGTTCCTCCTCCATCGAGGTGCCAGTTCCGCGTGTCCTCTCCAACTCACCTCGCATCTCCGCAAGTCGCTCCTTGAGGAAACGGGCCTCGGTCTCGGCCTTGGCCGCTCGCTCCCTGGCCTCGGCCAGCTGTTGGCCGGCTTCGTGGAGGTTCCCCAGTTGGTTGAGCATCTTGTTCCACGCGTCCAGCGGGACGAGCATCGAGTCCTCAGGGATGTCGGGCTCGCCGGAGTCGGAGGGTGTCTCCGGGCCCTCTTCGGGTGTCGGGTCGACCCGAGGGGCGGGCTCGCTGACCGGGGCCGCAGGGCTCCCCGGGCCCTCCCGCGATTCGATCTCCCGGCCGATCTCGTCGGCCCATTGTCGAATCCCTGTCAGGGAGACGATGCGGAGATGGCCATCCGGGGTCTTCTCCAAATAGCTGGGGATGTTGTTGTGCCGGGCCCATTTGCGGATGGTCGCAGCCGGCACGCCGGTTGCCTCGCTCGCCTCTCTGAGGGTCAGCCAGTCTCCCGCGTCGAGCATCACGGATCGGTGCTCGAAGTCACCGGTGCCAGGATGGCGACGGCTCACCGACCGGAGGGCTTCGGTCTCCCAAAGGAAAGCTGAGTCTCGGTGCGCCACACCCGGATCATAAGGCCCCGACCCGGGCGGTGTCCTCCCACGCGGGGGTTGCCTTTCCAGGAGCCCGTTGAACAATGCATGTCACCCATCTTGACGACCATGCATCACCACTCGCTGTGTTCTCGGCTCCGTCATTCCGACACAAGGAGTGGCGAAACCTCGGCCTTGCGACCGGCGCGCCTGGCCGCCAATCTGGGCAACGGCATTATCCAACAGACTCCTAGGATGCCTCCGATGACGCCCCCGCAGCGCAAGGGATTGCC
>CAZAHX010000373.1:0-1928 GCA_964485005.1 uncultured Acidimicrobiaceae bacterium
GCGAGGGTGGCCGGACGGTGGGCGCCGGCGTCGTCACCGAGATCCACGACTGACCACCGGTTGGAGTGGGGTTGAATTCTTGACCTGCGACATCGAGGTCGGCAGATGAGGGAGCAGATCACGCTCGAGTGCACCGAGTGCCACGAGCGAAATTATTCCACGACCAAGAACCGCCGGAAGCATTCCGGACGGGTGGAGTTCAAGAAATACTGCCCGCGCTGCAACGCGCACACCGCCCACAAGGAGACGCGCTGACGGCGGGTGGCAGGGACGGTCCAAGACCGTTACCGGGCCGGCCTCCCCCGATCCCGCGGGATGGGAAGGCCGGCTTTCGCATCGTCGGGACTCGAGCGCCGGTCGGGCCATGGAGGGTTCGAGACATTGGCCAACATGCTGAAGCAGTCACAGAAGTTCGCCGAGGAGGTTCAGGTGGAGATGCGCCGCGTCACCTGGCCCGACCGCGAGCAGCTCCGCAACGCGACGTTCGTGATCCTGGTTTTCGTGCTCATCCTGGCTGCCATCATCGGACTCATGGATGCGGTGTTCTCGTGGCTGGTGCGAATGATCGTGGCGATCTTCGGTGGGTGAGGTGAGCGACAACGGCGGCGAGGCGGAGGGCTACCACTGGTACGCGCTCCAGACGTACTCGGGCCATGAGAACAAGGTGAAGAAGCTCCTGGAACGGAAGATCCAGGAGATGCCCGGAGAGGCCGAAGAGAAGGCGATCCGAGAGGTGATCGTCCCGACGCAGGAAGTGGTGGAGATCAAGGGTGGCAAGAAGGTGAAGTCCACCAAGCGGCTCTATCCCGGCTACGTGCTGGTGCAGATGAAGATGGACCAGGAGACCATGTTCCTGGTGAACAGTGTCCAGGGCGTCATCAAGTTCGTGGGGGGCGGCACCGAGCCACAGCCGCTGAAGCAGGAGGAGATCAACAAGATCCTCGGCATCAGGGACGAGCTGGAGGAGGCCGGCCCAGAGCAGCAGATCCCGTTCCGTCCGGGTCAGGTGGTGGAGGTCAAGGAGGGCCCGTTCAGCGACTTCAGCGGGACGGTCGAGGAGGTCTTCCACGAGAAGGGGAAGGTGCGGGTCCAGGTGAGCCTCTTCGGGAGGCCCACCTCGGTGGAGTTGGATTACACGCAGCTGGAAGGGTACTGAGCTTCATGGCACGACCAAGAAAGAAGAACGCCGTCGGCTTCATCAAGCTCCAGATTCCGGCGGGGCAGGCGAATCCCGCGCCGCCGGTGGGTCCCGCCCTCGGCCAGCACGGGGTCAACATCATGGAGTTCTGCAAGCAGTTCAACACGCAGACCTCCGGTCAGCAGGGCACGATCATTCCGGTGGAGATCACGGTCTACAAGGACCGGAGCTTCACCTTCATTACCAAGACCCCACCCGCGGCCGAGCTGTTGAAGAAGGAGGCCGGGGTGGCCTCGGGCTCGGCCGAGCCGAACCGGGACAAGGTGGGAAAGGTGACCCAAGAGCAGCTCCGCAAGATCGCCCGCATCAAGATGGAGGACCTGAACGCCGCGGATGAGGAGGCGGCGATGCGGATGATCGCGGGAACGGCTCGTTCCATGGGTCTCGAGCTGGCCGACTGAGGAACGGAGCGGAGATGCCGAAGCACGGAAAGCGATATCGGGAAGCGGTCGCCCAGCTCGACCCCACGGATCGGCTGGAGCCCACCGAGGCACTCCAGCGCGTGAAGGAGCTGGCGTTCGCCGGGTTCGACGAGACGGTAGAGTTGGCGGTGCGCCTGGGGGTCGACCCCCGCCGGGCCGATCAGGTGGTGCGCGGTACCGTGGTGCTGCCGGCGGGAACCGGGAAGACGATCCGGGTGCTGGCCCTGGCGCGCGGCGACAAGGCGCGCGAAGCGGAGGAGGCTGGAGCCGACTACGTGGGGACCGAGTTCATCGAGAAGATCGAGAAG
>CAZAHX010000374.1:0-1925 GCA_964485005.1 uncultured Acidimicrobiaceae bacterium
CATGGGCGGATCCGATTCAGGCGGCCCGACCAACCCGCCCGACCCCCACCCATCTGAACCCCGGGGTGGCCCCACCACAGGTCATCCCGCTCCAAAACACCAGCCCCACACCCCAAACACCAAGACCCAGACCACCACCAGGCGGAAAGACAACCCCTCCGCCCTAAAGGCATGCCCGAACCGCAGGGCAGCGGGCCCAGATCAGGAGTAGAGAGAGATCCGATTTCCGTCGGGATCGATCAGCCAAACATGGCGCGACCCCCAGGGTTGATCCGCCGGGGTGCCCTCGAATTCGATGCCTTTGCCCCGAAGCTCCTGATATCGCCGGTCCACGTCATCGACACGGATGACGATCTCTATGCCCTGGCCGCCAAGCTCCGCCCCGGCTGGCGCCTGTTCGATCCCCATGTGAAAACCCTCACCACCGCCCAGCCGGACGTAGCCGTCCTCCTCGACGAGCACGGTGAGCCCTAGGAGATCTTCATAGAAGAACCGAGCCTGCTCCAGATCCCCTACCAGCAGGAATAAGTGGCTGAGCTCGGACATCGCTGCTCCCTCACGCCGATCGCTCGTCACGCCTCGGCCAGAGCCCTCTCCATCACGGTGTCGTCGATGTCGTAGTTGGAGTAAACGGTCTGCACGTCGTCGAGATCGTCCAGCGCCTCGATGAGCCGCAGCAGCTTCTTGGCCTCACCCTCCTCGACCGGCACCGTCGTCGACGGGAGTTGGACGATGTCCGCGGACTCGATGTCGACCCCCGCGGCCTTCATCTGGTCACGGACCGGACGAAGATCGGATGGCTCGGTGACCACCTCGAACAAGCCGTCTCCTCCGTCCCTTACGTCTTCGGCTCCCGCCTCCAGTGCGCTCAACATGACCTCGTCCTCGTCCCCTTTCGCCAGGACCAGGCCCTTCTGGCTGAACAGGTAGGCCACCGACCCGGGCTCCCCCAGGTTGCTTCCGTACCGGGTGAAGGTGGAGCGGACATCGGACGCGGCCCGATTCCTGTTGTCGGTCAAGATCTGGACGTAGAGGGCAACCCCCCCGGGCCCGTAGCCCTCGTACCAGATCTCCTCGTAGACGGCTCCCTCGACCTCGCCGGTGCCGCGCTTGATCGCCCGCTCGATGTTGTCGTTTGGCATCGAGGCCGACTTGGCGGCGTCGACCGCCGTGGCCAGGGTCGGGTTGAAGTCGGGGTTGCCACCGCCTTCACGGGCGGCGACTTCGATCGCCTTGGCCAGCTTGCCGAACAGCTTGCCCCGCGCCGCGTCCTGACGGCTCTTGCGATGCTTGATGTTGGCCCATTTGGAGTGTCCGGCCATCTCCTACCTCACGTCAGATCGAGCAGCATGCGATGGATCCTGTCGTCACCGGTGAGCTCGGGGTGAAAGGAGGTGGCCAGCAGCCGGCCCTGACGCACCATCACCGGATGTTCGTTGATCTCGGCGAGAACCTCCACCTCGGACCCGACCTTCTCGATCCAGGGGGCCCGTATGAAGACGGCGTGGAACGGGTCGTCCAGACCCTCGATGTCGAGCTCGGCCTCGAACGACTCGTTCTGACGCCCGAATGCATTGCGTTTCACCACCACGTCCAATGCCCCGATCAACGGTTGGTCCCCCTCGGTCACCGACGAGGCGAGAAGGATCATCCCCGCACACGTCCCGTAGACGGGGAGCCCGCCGCCAATGGTCTCCCGAAGGGGGTCGATGAGGCCGAAACGGGTGGCGAGCTTCCCGATCGTGGTCGACTCGCCGCCGGGGATTATCAGAGCGTCGAGCTCATCGAGTTGCTCGGCGTGCTTCACCGCCAATGGGTCGGCGCCCAACTCGTCGAGGAGACGCAAATGCTCGCGCACGTCGCCCTGGAGGGCGAGGACGCCGACGCGGCTCATCTCACCAGCCTCGAGGGGCGAGACGCTCCGA
>CAZAHX010000375.1:0-1923 GCA_964485005.1 uncultured Acidimicrobiaceae bacterium
GGGTGGAGCGGTTCCGTGCTTGGTCGCTTCGTGGAGCTGACGTGCTCCGTCTCTCCTGTTCATGTCGGCCCCTGGTCGGGAATGTTCTCGTCTCAGACGGTAACGCCATCGTCTCAGAGTTCTGGAGACGAACGGGATGGGAGGAGCCTCCAGGCGCCGGGTAGGTTCACACCCTGAGCCTTCCCGGTCCCGACCGGCTGCCTGAAAGAAACCAGGACCAACCATCATCGACTTCGATCAGCTTTCGATTGGGTTAAACAGCGCGATATTCGCGCTCGCGGCCCTGGTCGTCTGGCTGGCGGGCACCCGCCTCACCAGATACGCCGACGCGGTGTCCGAGCGGACCGGGCTCGGGCAGGCGCTGATCGGGGCAGTCCTCCTCGGCGGCATAACCTCGCTGCCCGAGCTGGCCACCAGCTCCACAGCCGCGATCGGCGGCAACGCCGACCTCGCGGTCAACAACATCCTCGGCGGAGTGGCCATGCAGCTGGCCGTCCTTGCCTGGGTGGACGCCCTGGTGGGCAAGAAGGGCTTGTCCACACTCGCCGGGGATTCCTCTCTGATGCTTCAGGGGAACGGGCTCATGATGGTCCTGGCAATGGCGGCGGCGGGGATCATCTCGGGCTCGGTGGTGGTCCTCGGGGTCGATCTGTGGACCGTTGCGCTGCTCGTCGGCGTCGTGCTCGTCCTGGCCTCGATTCGACGCTACGAGGCGGAGCCCGATTGGCGCCCGGTCGAAGAGAGGCACGAGGAGGCTCCGGCCGAGTTGGGAGCGGAAACCGTCACGGATGAGCAGACGGACCCGGGGATCTCGAGCCCACGACTCACCCTTTACATCATCGTCGCCGGCGCGGCCGTAGTCGCTGCCGGGTACCTGGTCACGAGGGCCGGCGACGCCCTCTCGGTCCAGACCGGTCTCGGTGCGAGCTTCACAGGAGCCATCTTTCTGGCGTTGGCGACGTCACTTCCCGAGGTGAGCACGACGCTCGAGGCGGTGCGGCTGGGCCGACACCGATTGGCCTTCTCCAACATCTTCGGGACCAATCTCTTCGACGTCGGTCTTCTCTTCGTGGCCGACGTCTTGTACCGGCAAGGCGGCGTGTTGGAGGAGGTCGGGGAGTTCTCCTTGTTCGCTGCCCTGCTCGGGATCGTCATGACGGGGATTTATGTCGCCGGCATCCTCTATCGCCGCAAGCGCGTGGTGTTGAGAATGGGCGTCGACTCGGCGATCGTCCTCCTGCTCTACATCGGCGGTGCGGTGGTTCTCTACGGTCTGCGCTAGTGGTCCACTAGCCGGGGTTCAGTTGGAGGGTTCGAGGATCTTGCAGATGCTGTCCCTGGTGCACTCTTCGGGGTCGAGCTCGGCGGCAGTGGCGGCCAGACCGGCCAGATCCTTGCGGAGTTTCCGTAGGTCGCGCACGCGCTCGTCGATCTCTCTCATCCGGTCGTCGATCAGCTCGGCTACATGAACGCATGGCGGCTCTCCACGATCCCTGATCGCCAACACTTCGCCCAGCTCGCTCAGGGTGAGCCCGACCGCCTGGCCGGCGCGTATGAAAGCCACTCGGTCGATCGCCGAGGGGTCGTAGATGCGGTACCCCGCTGCGGTCCGCTCGGGCTCGGGTATCAGCCCTTCCTCTTCGTAGAAGCGGATCGCCGAGGCGGCCACCCCCGCCTTCCGCGCAACCTCACCGATGAACATCCCCGCCACCTTAGCACTTGACCTTCAACCGTACTTGAAGGTGTATGTTCTGATGAGCCGAACGATTGGGGACGTGATGACGATGACGGGGAGACTGGAACAGTGGGCCGAGGCAGTGGCTGCGGCCGCACCCGACCTCGATCCCGGGGGGCGACGAATCGCGGTGCAGACCTATCGTCTTCTCGCTCTGGGGAAGCCGGTATCGGTCTCCGACATCGCCG
>CAZAHX010000376.1:0-1901 GCA_964485005.1 uncultured Acidimicrobiaceae bacterium
GGATTAGTCACGTTCCTCTTCACCGACATCGAAGGCTCCACCCGCCTGTTCAGCGACCTCAGGGACCGTTACGTCGACATTCTCGACCAACACCACCGGGTTCTGCGCGCCGTTTGGGCGGAGCAGGGTGGCGTCGAGGTCTCCACCGAGGGCGACTCTTTCCTGGTGGCGTTCGCTTCCGCAGACCAGGCCATCACCGCCGCTGCCGCCGGCCAACGGGCCCTGGCGGCCGAGACCTGGCCCGACGGCGTGACGCTGAAAGTGCGAATGGGCATCCACAGCGGGCTCGCCGCTCCCCGCGGCAATACCTATGTGTCGCTCGCCGTCCACCAGGCTTCGCGAGTCATCGAAACGGGCTATGGGGGCCAGGTGATCGTCTCCGAGGACACGGAATTCCTGGCCACGCCCGAGTTGGCGGTGGCGTTGCGTCCCCTGGGACGGTTCCGACTCCGCGACTTCCCCCAACCGGTTCGCCTCTACCAGGTGATCGGAGAAGGGCTGGAGGAGCACTTCCCGGCGGTAAGGGCCACTCCCGCCGACAAGCACAACATCGTCGAAAAGCCGACGACGACCATCGGAAGGGAGGCAACCATCGCCGCCCTCGCGGAGAGGGTTGGCGCCCGGCGGCTCGTCACCCTCCTGGGGCCCGGCGGCGTCGGTAAGAGCCGCGTCGCCGTCGACCTTGGCCTCGCCATCGCTCCCGAGTGGGACGACGGGGTATGGCTTGTGGAGCTGGCAGGGGTCGCCGAGCCCGATCTCGTCGCAGAGGCAGTTGCCGCGGCCATCGGTGCTCCCGCCCACCCTCGAGGAGCGCGGACCGACGACGTACTCGAGCATTTGGAGACGCGCCAGGCGGTGGTCATCCTCGACAACTGCGAGCACCTCACCGCGGCCTGCCGGGAGCTGGTCGGCCAGTTGCAGGCCGACTGCGAGCACGTCGCGGTGATCGCCACAAGCCGAGAGCCGTTGCGGGCGCCGGGTGAGATCAGATGGCCCATCGAGCCCCTACCCGTGCCCGGCCAGTCCGACCCTGCCGCTGTAGTCCTCGACTCTCCGGCGGGAAGGCTCTTCCAAGATAGAGGCGCGGGCGTGCGGCCCGGATTCGAGATCGACGAGCACAACGCCGCGGCGGTGGCACAGATAGTCACACACCTCGATGGGCTGCCGCTTCTCATCGAACTGGCGGCAGCGCACCTCTCCGTTCAATCACCCCGCGAGATCCTCGATGGCTTGGAGAACAGCTTCCGCTATCTGCGCAGCCGCGATCCCTACCTCTCCGACCGGCATCGGACGATGGAGGGGTTGTTGGGCTGGAGCTACCGGCTGCTCGAGCCCCGGGAGCAAACCGCCTTCAGGCGGCTTTCGGTATTCGCCTCTGGATTCTTCCGAGAGACTGCAGCGGCGGCGGCCGCCAACGGCGACATCGAGGTCGACGAAGTCGACGAGTTGGTTTGGTCACTGGTCGACCGGTCTCTGGTCGAAGCCGACTTCGAATCCGACGACACGCGCTATGGGCTATTGGAGACGGTGCGCAGCTATGGGAGGCGTCACCTCAGCGAGACCGGCGAAACAGAGGCACTGGCCACTCGGCTGGCCCGTTGGTTCCTGGAGCGGATCGGGCCTTGGTTGCCACCCGACCGTCGCTGGGTGGGAGACGTTGGTATAGAGCTCGACAACCTACGGGGCCTCATCCCCCTCATCCCGGACGAAGATCAGGATCTGGCGCAACAGATCGCCTGCACCATCGGCCGGCATCATGACGCCACTCAGTCGTTCCATGACGGCATCCAGGAGCTGACCCGTCTCGCTTCGCTGCTGGGAACGCCGTCGGCGACGAGGGTCTCGTTGTTGACGACGCTCAGCGACCTCCACCTCCGCACCGGGGAAGTGGACCGGGCCCG
>CAZAHX010000377.1:0-1883 GCA_964485005.1 uncultured Acidimicrobiaceae bacterium
GGTCGATTCGCTCCTCAAGAGCTGAGGAATCGACTTCCGCGTCGGCATCGACGCCGTAGGCGCCAGCCACCGGGGGATAGGCCAGCCACTCCTCCAGCCACTCGGCCGGCACCTGTGCTTCCAGACCGCGCACCGCCCTCACCACAGGGGCAACGGTGGGATCGTCCCAGGCCTGTGCGGCCTCCACCGCCAGGGCGGCAAGCATGGGGTTTCCGTTCTGCAGGGCCAGCGCCGCGCCCTCCAAGCCGAGATCCGTGTCCGACTCCCTTCGCGCTCGCTCCGCCATGAGATGCACCGCAGGTGAGAACCAGCGGGCCTGGAGGAGGGCGTCGGTCAGGTTCTCCGCCTCTCGTTGAGGCCAGCGCTCCGACTCGGGGGTGAGGACCAGCGCCAGCTCCTCGGCCTGGATCCGGATCCGCCATCCGTCCACCCCCGGAGGCGTGGCTTCGAGTGCGGCGTCGATTGCCTCACGCGCCTCTTCTCGCCGACCCAAAGCCGTCAGCGCCCTCGCCATGCCCACCAGCGGAACATTTCTCCAGACGGGAAGGGCACGCTCGGCGATCTGGTGAGCCCTCTCGGCGTGCTCTACCGCCTCCTCGTGACGCCCGAAGAGGGTCGCCCCCTCCATGCGCGCCAGCTCGGCGATCATGAGAGGAGCCTCGGCATCGGTGGCGCGGGCCACCTCCTCAGCCCGGGAAGCCGCCTGCAGGGCATCGGTGGCGTGCCCGATGCCGAACAGGGTGCGGGCCCAGTAGGCCTCCCGATCGGCGAGGTCGACCCGGTCCATGTCCCGCGCCTGATCTCGAAGAATCGCATATGCGGCCTCCGCTTTCCGCATCTCGCCCCGGTCGAACCAGACCCAGGCGTGGTTGAGTCTGCAGCGGTGGCGCTGATCGCGGTTGCCGTGCTCATCGACCAGCCTCACCCCCATTCCCAGGACCCGATCGGCTTCGTCGGGGAACCCGATCCGTGACAGCTGCCGACCATGGAGGGTGAGCAGCGAGCCCAGCTTGGCGGGCTCTCCGATCGCGGCTGCCTGGGCCTCGGCCATCGCGGTGTAGGTCTCTGCCTCCTGGGGGTGCTGCAGGTCGTCGGCCACCGCGGCGGCGAAGCCGAGGGCATCGACCAGCTCGGCGCCCTCGAGACGCAAGACGGCCACCTCGAGATCCTCGCTGGCGCCCGCTGACTCCCCTCGTGCCCGTCGGTGGATGGCCCTCGCCAGCCGGAGCCGACCCTCGTCCTGGGGAGAGATAGTGGCTCCTCCTCGGGCCGCCTCCAGGGCCCCTTCCACCGCCTCGAGGGCTCGGTCGGACAGGGCGACGGGGAGGAGGTGCTCCCCAGCCGCCCGGAACTGGCCCGCAGCCAGGAGCGCTCTCCCGATCTCCACGGGGGACGCGTTCAGCTCGGCCAGCGCCTTGGCCCATTGACTGGCCAAATAGGCCTGACGGCTTGGGCTAGGCGGCTCTTGCTCCTTCTCGATCAGGGTCAGGCCCTCTGTGGTGTCCGCGACGACTCCCTGCTCCGTCAGCGCCTCGCTGAGGCGGACCACCTCATCGAGGTCGATCTCCAGGGCGGTCGCCGCTTCGTGAACACGAACGGGACGACCTGCGATGGCCAGCAGCGCGGTCAGATCGTCACGACGTTCCATGGAATCACCTGTCCCCAACTACCCGATTTATCGATCGGGAAGGATACGCCCATTGCCGGTGCCGCGTCTCGTGCGCGCTCAGGATTGCTGCACCACGCCGGGCAGCCCCAGGCCACCGTCGGTGATTCCTTGCAGGAAGTCGGTGAAGGGGAATTCGAGGGTCGCCCGGTAGACATCGAGCTGTACGTTGGTGAACAACACCACGTAGGGGACTTCCTCGGCCAGCATCTCCTGC
>CAZAHX010000378.1:0-1881 GCA_964485005.1 uncultured Acidimicrobiaceae bacterium
ACTGCCGCGCTCAACGGCGCGGCATTCGGCTGGATAGGCAGTTTTCTGGTTGCCCTATCACCCAGCGCCACGTTGCTCTCGATGGGTGCAGTCATACTGGTAGCCGGCCTGCTCGACGTCACCGGAGTGCCGGTGCCGGGTCCTAGGCGACAGGTCAACGAGAACTGGATCGGAAACTTCCGGGGTTGGGTGTATGGGGGAGCCTTCGGTGGCCAGTTAGGAGCCGGATTCGCCACCTTTGTCGTCACCTGGGGTGTCTACGCGATCCTCGTCCTCGAGTTTCTCTCGGGATCGGCCGTGGCAGGCGCAGTGATCGGCGGCATGTTCGGGGCGGGGAGATCCGTAGTGCTGTTGCTCGCAGGACGCATCGATCGGGCCAGTCGGCTGAGCTCATTCCACAAGCGAATGGCCAGCCTGGGTCCACCATTTCGCCTCTTTGCCGCTTACGGCGCGGTCACCATCGGATTGATCTCGATGGTTGGGAGCTGGATGTGAGCCGGCTAAACCGCGCCGGGGTTGGAGTGGACGTCCCTCCTGGTTGGGAGGGTGACATCTCAGGGGGAGACCGTCGACTGTTGGGCGACGGTGCCCGAGAGCCGACGGTCCTCCATCTCGCATCCTTCCCGATACCGCCCCAACGAGGCTCTTTCGGCGCGGGGGCCGTTGAGCACATGAATCCCCGCGACATCTTCATCACCCTCTTCGAGTACGGACCGGAGAGCGCCGGTACCGCACTCTTCTCCAATCAGGGGATTCCGAGACAGGTCCTCGCTCGTGACTTCGACCGTGACGCACTCCAGATTGGTGTTGCAGGCCAGTCGGGACTGCAGCGCTTCTTCACCCATCGAGGCAGAGCCTTCTGTCTCTACATCGTCCTCGGGTCACACATCGACAGAGCCGACCTCGCTGACGAAGTCAACGCCGTACTAGCCACCCTCGACATCCAATGAGCCGGCGGGCACTGTTCCTCGCTCTCGCGGTAGTCAGCGCAGGGCTGATCACATTCCTCGCTTCCTCTCCTCCGGCAGACGCCATCCTCCTCCAGGGCACGTTCATCGACGACAACGACAGCGTCCACCAGAACGGAATCGAGGCGATCGCCGCCGCAGGTATCACCGTCGGGTGCAACCCCCCGACGAACGACCGGTTTTGCCCCAATGATTCTGTGACCAGGGCACAGGCGGCGACGTTTCTCGCCAGAGCCCTAAGCCTCCCCGACGACGGCAACGACTACTTCGTCGATGACAACGGTCACGTGCTCGAAGGTGGGATCAACCGTGTCGCCGCCGCAGGTATCACCGCTGGCTGCAATCCTCCGGCTAACGACCGGTTTTGCCCCGATCGGGCTCTGACCAGGGCACAGTTCGCGGCATTCATCACTCGAGCATTGGGCCTGTCCCACACCAACGTCGACTACTTCGACGACGACAACGGTCATGTCCTCGAAAACGCCATCAACGCCATCGCCGAAGAAGGGATCACGGAGGGGTGCAATCCCCCGACCAACAATCGGTTCTGCCCGAATCAAACACTGACGAGGGCCCAGTTGGCGACACTCCTGACTAGAGCTCTCTCGCTGCCACATAATCCGCAGCGGATCCCCATGACGTCTTGGAGCCCGATCTCGTGCAGCAAGGACGGCGTCCGGTGCTCGGTGAATATCGAAACGTTCAGCGGCAGAACCCACTGGGTGGAGGAGGGGCTGTTCCAACGACTCCCCTACGGGCCCGGAGACGAGTCAGAGTTTCTCGCCGCTAACACCCGTTTCAGCCTCACGCTCAACGGCTCCCAAGTGGCCCTCTCAGAGACGGCTTTGTCGGCCACATCCACCCAGGTGACACGTCTGTGGAACACGACTCTGGTATTCACTCAAGGGAGCCA
>CAZAHX010000379.1:0-1863 GCA_964485005.1 uncultured Acidimicrobiaceae bacterium
GTTTTAGGAACTTCTGTGTCGATTTACCGGGGCTATATCCCGGTAAATCGACACAGAAAGTCTTAGTCCAGCCGGACCACCAGGAGGGCCACGTCGTCCTCCGAGTCGAGGGGCATCCTTTCCAGGATCCGATCGCAGAGCGATTCGGGGTCGCCGACACCGTCGCTGACGATGCGTCGCATGCGGGCCATGCCGGCGTCGAGCTCTCTTCTTCCGATGAGACCGTCGGTGTAGAGGACGAGGGTGTCCCCCGATCCCAGGTCGACCTTCGACTCCACGTAGACCGGGTCGGGCAGCCCACACAGGGGAGGCGACAATGCCTCCTCCAAGAAGCGGACATCGCCCCCCGCCTCGATGAGCAGAGGGGGGAGATGGCCGGCGCGGACCATGCGCGCCTCGCCGGAGGAGAGCTCGAGGGTCAGGTAGACCATGGTGGAGAAGCTCTCGGAGTCCACGGCCAGCAGGAGATGGGACATGCGGTCGGCGACAACGCTCGGCGCCTCGTGCTCCATGGCGTAGGCGCGGAAGGCCATCCGGGCCTGGCCCATCTCGGAGGCGGCGCGCACGCCGCGGCCGACCACATCCCCGAGCACCAGACCCACCCGGCCGTTGGGAAGGATGAGCACGTCGTACCAGTCCCCGCCCACGTTCTCACCGGCTCCTCCCGGCAGGTAACGCGACGCCAGGGAGAGGCCGGGCACCTCGGGGAGACGCTTCGGGAGCAGGGCACGCTGCAGGGTCTCGGCTATCCGGCGTTGCCGCTCGTAGAGTCCGGCCCGCTCGATCGCCACCGAGCAGGTCTGGCTCAGCTTCGCCAGGACCGCCTCGTCGCGCTCGGTAAACGAGCCCTCCTCCTTCTCGGAGAGGACGATGGTCGCTCGTCCGCCGTCCACCCCCTTGACCGTCCCCACCAGCAGCTCCTCGCCGTTCGGGGCTTGGAAGCGGCCGGAACGCCCGTCGAAACCGGCCAACAGCTCGGCGGAGATGGCCGGCTTCCAATCGGGATGGAAGGCAATCGTCCTCTGCCCCGAGTTATCGCCGGGGAACCCCACCATGCAGCGGCGTGCCCCGATTATCCGAGGCGCCAGCTCCGCCATCAGCCGCAAGATCTCCTCGACCGAGAATGTCGAGTTGAGCGCGGTCGAGCCGTCGGCGAGAGCGCGGAGCTGATCGGCGTATTGCTGTTCCAGGAGGGCCGCCTCCTGTACCTCGCGGAAGCCCCGTTGCACCATCTCGTAGGCGGATAGGCTCTCGCTGAGGAATGCGGCCCCTGACTCGGCGAGGTTCATCAACCCGTCCCGATCGATCGGGGCCTCCAGGGCATGGGTCACCGCGGCGTGATGGATCTCGGCGATCTCGAGCATGCTCATCTGCTCTCGTATGGCCCTTCGTCCCAGCTCGTAGGCGGTCTCGAGAGCGGCTTCCCCTGACCCCCGCAGGTAATCGGTAAAAGCCGCCCCGTAGGCGTCGGCGAAGGTCACGAGCCTTCTCCCAGATAGCGGGCCACCAGGACAAGGGCGTCGTCATTCGTCCTACCGAAAGCGTCGAGGAGGCCGTCGGCGATCTCCTGGACGGGCTTGCCTGGCCTGGTGTCGGCACGGAAGTCGGGGCGGAGACCGTCGGTGGCCAGGATCAGGATGTCGTCGGGCACGAGCGCGAGCGGCGAGACGTGGAGGTGGGGCAGCTGGTAGCCGACGATGCCGCCGCTCTGCACCAACGACAGGGGGGACAGTGGCTCCAGGCCAGGACGCAGCACCTTCCCCTCGATGTTGCCGACACCCAGCCAGCTGCTCCTCTCAGGACGGAAGGAGGCGAGGGCCATCACCACGCCCCGGGACCGCCGCAGCTCGTCGTGGCATCGTC
>CAZAHX010000380.1:0-1859 GCA_964485005.1 uncultured Acidimicrobiaceae bacterium
CCGGGGGCTCCTTGGTTTCCGGCCGGTGGCGATTCAGTGGGCGAGGGCGGTGAGCTCCTCGACCCGCCCAGGGTCGATCTTGACCCCGGGGCCCATGGTGGAGGAGATCGTCATTCCCCTCAGGTAGCGGCCCTTCGACCCGGCGGGTCGGTTGCGCATGACCTCGGCGGTCAAAGCAGCCAGATTCCCTACCAGTTGGTCGGCCTCGAAGGAGATCTTGCCCACAGGGGCATGGACGTTGCCGTACCGGTCGTTGCGATACTCGATCCTGCCCCCCTTGAACTCGGTGACCGCCTTGGCCACGTCGTCGGTGACGGTCCCGGCCTTGGGATTGGGCATGAGCCCCCTGGGGCCGAGGAGACGGCCCAGCTTCCCCACCTCCGACATCATGTCGGGTGTGGCCACCGCCACGTCGAAGTCGAGGTCTCGGCCTCCCTGGATCGCCTCTACCAGCTCCTTGCCGCCGACGAGATCGGCGCCGGCCTCCTCGGCCTCCTTCTCCCTGTCGGGGGAGCAGAAGACAGCGACTCTGACCTCTTTACCGGTCCCGTTGGGGAGCGAGACCGTCCCTCTCACCAGCTGATCGGCGTTACGGGGGTCGATCCCCAGGTTGTAGACCACCTCGACGGTCTCGTCGAAGTTGGCCGAGGCAAAGCTCTTCACCAGCTCCACGGCCTCCTGGGCCGAGTAGCGGTTTTGCTTGTCGTAGCTCGAAGCCGCCTCGCGGTACTTCTTGCCGTGTCTCATCTCGTTATCTCCTCGTGGTTCAGGCGGCCACTCGGCCTCCCACCTATGCGCCTCGGTGACGCCTGACGACTAACCCTGGACGACGATTCCCATCGAGCGGGCCGTGCCCTCTACGACCTTCATAGCGCCCTCGATGTCATTGGCATTGAGATCGGGCATCTTGATCTCGGCGATCTCGCGGATCTGGGCCTTGGTCACCGAGCCCACCTTCTCCGTGTCCGGCTCCCCCGACCCCTTCTCGACCCGGGCCGCCTGTCTGAGCAGCGCCGCCGCCGGAGGGGTCTTCGTGATGAAGGTGAAGGACCTGTCCTCGTAGATCGAGATCTCGACGGGGACGATCTGGCCGCGCTGGCCCGAAGTGGCGTCGTTGTACGACTTCACGAAGTCCATCAAGTTGACCCCGTGCGGGCCCAGCGCCGTCCCCACCGGGGGGGCGGGAGTGGCCTGGCCCGCGGGAAGCTGGAGTTTCAGTGTGGTGACGAGTCGCTTTCTGCCCATGGTTTCCTGTCAGTTCTTCTGGATGTCGTCGAAGCCGAGTTCGATCGGGGTGTCACGCCCGAAGATGTTGACCAGAACTCGCACCTTCTGCTGGTCGATGTTGATCTCCTCGATGACTCCGTTGAAGTCGGCGAAAGGCCCGGTGCCGACGCGCACCTGCTCGCCTACCTCCCATTCGGGCTTGAAGCGAGGCTTGGCCTTCTCCTCCTCGGCCTGCACGCCGAGGAACCGCTCCACCTCGCGGCGGGAGAGCGGAGTGGGCTTCTGGGCGTTGCCGGCGACGAAGCCGGTGACACCCGGCGTGTTGCGCACTGCGTACCAGGAGTCGTCATCGAGGGTCATCCGCACCAACAGGTAGCCGGGGAAGACCTTCTTGGGGACCGTGACCTTCTTGCCCCCCTTGAACTCCACGACGTCCTCCATGGGGATGTGCACCTCGTAGATGCGGTCCTCCATGTGCATCGACTGGATCCGGGTTTCGAGGTTGGCCTTGACCTTGTTCTCGTATCCCGAGTAGGAGTGGATCACGTACCAGTCGCCGGGCTTGTCGTAGGGGCTGGGTGGCGGGGGCGGAGCGATGACTTCCTCGGTCTGGGCCTCTTCCTCCTCGGCCT
>CAZAHX010000381.1:0-1857 GCA_964485005.1 uncultured Acidimicrobiaceae bacterium
CGAACGCCATGTTGTCGTACACCGTCATGTGCGGGTAGAGGGCGTAGTTCTGGAACACCATGGCGATGTCCCGGTCCTTGGGAGAGATGTGATTGACCACCCGGTCCCCGATCATCATCGTCCCCTCGGTGATGTCCTCGAGCCCTGCGATCATGCGGAGCACAGTCGACTTGCCACATCCTGAAGGGCCCACCAGCACCAGGAACTCTCCGTCCTCGATCTCGAGGTCGACTCCACCGACGGCGCGGGTCCCGTCGTCGTAGATCTTCCCCAGGTTCTCCATCTTGATTCGAGCCACCGAAACGCTCCTTCCGCTTGTGCCGGAGCGAAACCTAGCAATCCTCGCGGGAGGTGGGGCCGCGATCAGGTGTGGGTGACGATCACGCCCTCGCGCGGCGCGAGGTCGAGAGTGCTCCGGACCGCATCAGAGCGGCCCTCGTCCACGGTGGAAACCGCCACCTTTCCGGATCGGATGGGGACGGCGGCAGCATCGTCAGAGAGGTTGAGGGCAACGGTCATCGTCTCCACGTCGGCCTCGCGGCGGTAGACGAGGACACGCTCGTTCGAGGAGGGATGGCTGAGCAGCGAGCCGTAACGAAGCGCGGTCGACCCGCGGCGCAGGCTCAGCAGCCGGCGGTAGAGGTTGAGCATCGAGCCCGGGTCGTCGAGCTCGGACTCGACGTTTTCCTCCTCGTGGCGCGAGGAGACCGGGAGCCACGGGATCCCGGAGGTGAACCCGGAGTGGGGCCCGGGAGTCCACTGCATCGGGGTTCGGGCGCCGTCACGGCTGAGGTGGGCGACCGCCTCGCCCCACGGGTCCCGGGCGTAGATCTTGGGGATGTGCACGTCGCGCATGCCGAGTTCGTCCCCGTAGTAGAGGAAGGGAGTGCCGCGGAGGCTGAGGAGAAGCATGGCGGCGAGACGGGCATTCTCCATGCCGAGCCGGGAGGCGAGGCGAGGCTCGTCGTGATTGCCCAGGGTCCAGTTGGTCCATCCCCCAATGGGCACGTGCCAGAGCACCGCCTCGATGGTGGCTCGGAGCTTGACGGGATCCCATTCCGTCGCCATGAGGTGGAAGTTGAAGGGCATGTGCAGCCCATCGAGGTGCTCGCCGTAGTAAGTCCTCCATTCGGGGAGTTCGAAGATGTGAATCTCGCCGATGGTCACCCGATCGTCCGGGTAGCTGTCCATCACCTTCCTCAACTCCCTGTGGACCTCGTGGACCGCGGGATCGGCGTAGTCGTAGAGATGGATGAATGCGTCGTACTCGTCCATGTCCTTCCAAGGCCTGTCGTAGTCCTCCGGCGCCGGTGGGTTGTCCCTCTCCAGAGGGTCTTTCATCATCTGATGGGCGGCGTCGACCCGAAAACCGTCGACGCCTCTGTCCAGCCAGAATCTGGCCACCTCGAACATCGCCTCCCTGACCTCGGGGTTGCGCCAGTTGAGATCGGGCTGGGTGGTGAGATAGGTGTGTCTGTAGTACTGACCTGTTTCGAGATCGAGAGTCCATGCCGGGCCACTGAAAACGCTGATCCAGTTGTTGGGCGGGCCCCCGCCCGGCGCAGGGTCACGCCATACATACCAGTCTCGGCGTGAAGAGTCCCGCGATGCCCTGGACTCGACGAACCACGGGTGGAGATCGGAGGTGTGATTGGGGATGAAGTCGAGAATCACCCGGAGATCTCTGGCGTGTGCCTCTTCGATGAGGGTCTCGGCTTGGGCGAGGTCACCAAAGAGCGGGTCGACTCCGGTGTGGTCGGTGACGTCGTAGCCCCAGTCCCGCATCGGGCTCTTGTAGAAAGGGGAGATCCAGAGGGCGTCTACTCCGAGTGTCTCTGACAGGTAATCGAGCCTGGA
>CAZAHX010000382.1:0-1847 GCA_964485005.1 uncultured Acidimicrobiaceae bacterium
GATTCGGCACGGTCTCCATAGTGGAGGTCTTCGCCTCATCGGTGGTCGTCTGGCATCTGCGTGGGGCCGACAAGGCCAGGCCCGCCGCGACGGGGGTCGCCCTGAGGATGATCGCCGCTGCGTTCCTGCTCATCTCCCTGGCCCTGTTCGTGGTGGCCGTGAACGACCTGACCAGCGGTCGTCGCGCGGGCGCCTCACCCCTCGGAATCGCCTATCTGGCGGTGACCGCAGTGGTGATGTTCGCCCTCGCCCTCGCCAAGCGCCGGATCGCCACCGTGCTCGGCTCCGAGCCTCTCGGCTCCGAGGCGACCGTGACCTTCCTCGACGGTGTCCTCTCGGTCGGCACGCTGCTCGGATTGGCGCTGAATGCCTACGTCGGCTGGTGGTGGGCCGATCCGGTCGCCGGGATGCTGGTCGCGGTGGCCGCGGCCAACGAGGCGCGCGAGACGTTGGTCGAGGCGCGCTCGATATCAGCGGGCGAGCTCTGAGGCAGCTCGGTCGGCGATCTCTTCGGCTGCCGGGACGAATCCTGCCTGGGCTTATTGCCACCCATCAGGGTGGGGCTGCACTTTCATGGCTGTAGGCCCAGCTGTCCAAGGAGAGAGACAGCCTGTACTCGGTGCAGTCGGTTCTCGCTCAGACGAGATACCCACCCATGAGCCGGGCCAGATCTCTCGAGATTGCCAGCCCGAGACCGAACGACTCGGCAACGCCAGGGCGCTCATGAGCTCTGGTGCAGGGGCGAAGATCACCTCGCAGACCTGACTCACGTGGCCCGGATCCTGAAGGAGATGGGTTGACCTCAGGACTCGACGGCGGCTGCGCACGCTTCGCGGAGTCCCGCCCAAGAGCGTCCCAATCGTGGCGAGGCACAAGCGTCAGGTCGACCTGACGCAGACCGTAAGGGTAATTTGCACTATCGTCATAGTGGAATTTACGCTGCGCGCCCTGCGACCCGAAAGGAACGAACAGTGAGAAGGATCATCGCGATCCTGAGTGCAGTTGCCCTCCTGGCAGCCTGCGGTGGTGAAGACAGTGCCGCCACCACGACCACGACGGTCGAGACCACAACGTCTCCACCGTCGGAGACGACCACTACCGAGACGCCCGACACCACAGCCACTCCCACCGAACCGCTGGTGCTCTACTCCGGCCGCAACGAGAACTTCGTGCAACCGGTGATCGAGGCTTTCACCGCCGAGACGGGAATAGAAGTCGACGTTCGCTACGCCGGTACCGGTGAGTTGGCAACGACGATCCTGGCAGAAGGCGACGACACTCCTGCCGACGTCTTCTGGGCCCAGGACCCGGCGTTCATAGGAGGCATCGCCAAGGAAGGTCTGCTGACCGAGCTTCCCTCCGACATTTCGGAGCTGGTTGACGACCGATTCCGCGACTCCGATGGCCGCTGGGTGGGGGTCACCGGCCGGAGCCGGGTCTTCGTTTACAACACAGAGTTGCTGTCTGCGGACGAGACTCCCGCCACGGTGTGGGACCTCACCGAGCCCGAGTGGCAGGGACGCTTCGGCGTCGCGCCCACCAACGGCTCGTTCGTCGCGTTCGTCACCGGCATGCTCCTCGCCGAAGGCGAAGACCGGACCCGGGAGTGGCTCGAGGGCATCGCCGCCAACGACCCGGTGATCTTCGAAGGAAACGGTCCAATCGTCGATGCCACGGTCGCCGGAGACCTTCCTGGAGGCCTAACCAACCACTATTACCTGCTCCAGCGGATCGCCGAGCTCGGTGACGTGCCGGCCGAGAATCACTACTTCGAGGACGGCGACCCGGGGAGCATGGTGATGGCCGCCGGGGCCGGGATCCTGGCCTCGTCCGATCAGCCCGAAGCC
>CAZAHX010000383.1:0-1843 GCA_964485005.1 uncultured Acidimicrobiaceae bacterium
CGACGAGACGGGTGAGGTAAGCCACCCCGCCCACCTTCTCCAGCTCACCCCCGCGGCGCAGCGACTCGGACACGGTGACCGCGTCGATCGCCTGGTTGGCGTCGAACAGCTCCCGCATCGACTCGAAGATGGCCTGATGGGCAGGCACGTAGAAATCCTCCGGGTGGATGCGGTCCATGACCTCATTGACCGCATCCTCGGAGAGAAGGACCGCCCCAATCACCGACTCCTCGGCCTCACGGCTGTGAGGGGGGCTCCGGTACCCGGGCCGCATCTGTGTTTGCTCGGTCACTCCGTTCATCACGTCCTCACCCAAACAAGTTGCCACACACCACCGACAGATTCGGGTCTCGACGCGCAAGACCCCGCCGGGCGGGGAAGCTGGTTCCGCCGTCAGCGGGGGAAGTCGCGCGAACTTAGACCGCCGCCCGGGCGGATCCCAGCCGGAGCGCTAATTGTTTTTCGCGCTGGAAGCAATTGGTCCGAGACTGGGAAACTCGACGCTGACTCGCGAAAATCTATGCTGATGCGGCGCTCACACTCAATGCCCGGCGAGCCAGATGTGACCCGTGGTTCATCGAGTCGGGACAGCTCAGGTGGGAATGACGTCCAGGGTGAGCGGGAACTCCACTTCGGGGTGGAGTCTGATCTGGATCTCGTGGAGCCCGATGGAGCGCACCGGCTCGGGGATGTGGACCTGGTCCCGGTTCAACTCCACTCCGGTGAATCGCTTGATCCCCTCGACCACATCGCTGAGACCCACCGACCCATACAACTGGCCCTCGTCACCGGCTCGGGCCGCGATGACGACGCGGCTCCCCACCAGTTGGGTGGCGATCGTCTCGGCCTCGTCCCTCGCCTTGCGCTCGGCCTCGATGCGCGCTTCCCGGATCCGCTCCGCCTGGGCGAGTGCCCCGGCGTTGGCCTCGATCGCCAGGCTGCGAGGAAGGAGGTAGTTCCGGGCGTAGCCCTTGGAGACCTCGACAACGTCGCCCCGGTGACCCAGGGCGTCAACGTCGCGGGTGAGTATCAGCTTCATCGCCCGCCTATATAGGGCAACAAGGCCATCTCGCGGGCGTTCTTGATGGCCGTGGCCACCTGACGCTGATGCCGCGGGCAGTTCCCGTTGACGCGTCTCCCCCGGATCTTGCCCCGGTCGGACATGTACTTGCGAAGAATGGAAATGTCCTTCCAGTCGATGTGCTCGACGTTCTCCTTGCAAAAGGCGCAGGGCTTCGGTCTGCCGCCACGACGAAAGTCTTGACGTCTCCCCTTGGTCTTCGGGTTGTTGGTGCTCCTTCTCGGCATTCCTTCTCTCCTAAAACGGTGCCTCGTCAGGGCCGTAGTCGTCGCGTGCCACTGGGGCCGCGCGAGTGCTCTGGTCCTCCGACCCACCCCCCGACCAGTCGGATCGAGTGGCCTTGTTCACCGAGGCGGTAGCCCAGCGGAGCGAGGGCCCTATCTCGTCGATCTGGATCTCGATCGTTTCCCGGCGTTGACCCTCTTTGTCCTCCCAGGTCCGCTGTTCGAGCCGGCCGGAGACGATGACTCTGGCTCCCTTCTCCAGTGATTCGGCCACATGCTCCGCCTGCTCGCGCCACACGGTCCCGTAGAAGAAGCTGGTCTGCTCCTGCCACTCGCCGTCTCTCTGGTAGCGGCGGTTCACCGCCAGGCCGATCCTGGCCAGGGCGACACCCGACGGTGTGAACCTCAGTTCGGGGTCCATGGTCAGATTGCCTATCAGTGTGACGTTGTTCGACATCTCGAGTCTCCTCTCTTACGTCCCAGCCCCGATCATGCCGCGGGGCTGTGACGAGTTCCAGTCAGTCGCCGATGTTCACGA
>CAZAHX010000384.1:0-1820 GCA_964485005.1 uncultured Acidimicrobiaceae bacterium
ACCACCGAGACCGAGGAGAACGCCATGGCGGCGGCGGCGACGGTCGGGCTCAGCCATCCCAGGGCGGCGATGGGGATGGCCAGGGTGTTGTAGAGAAACGCCCAGACCAGGTTGCCCCTGATCGTGCCATAGGTGGCGCGGGCGAGCTCGACGGCGGTAGGTGCCAGACGGGGGTCGTCGTGGAGCAACACCACGTCTCCGGCTTCGACGGCGACGCCGGTGCCCGAGCCCACGGCGAGTCCCAGGTCGGCCTGGGTGAGGGCGGGGGCGTCGTTGACGCCGTCGCCATAGAACGCCACCACCTGGCCTCCCTGCTGCAGGGCCTCGACGCGCTCCGCCTTGGAGCCCGGTGTGGCCCGGGCGAACACGCTGTCGATCCCCACTTCGGCGGCTACCCGGTCGGCGGCTTCCTGGTTGTCCCCGGTCACCATCTCGGTGCCGATGCCCATCCTCCCCAACCGGGCCACTGCAGGGCCGGCCTCGGCGCGCAGTGGGTCGGAGACGGCGATGACCCCCCGCACCTGTCGGTCCCAACCGGCGAGAAAGGCGGTGAGGCCGACGGCCTCCTTGGACATCAGGGTCTCCTCCCAACGGGCCACTCCCTCGAAACCCCGGCTCTCCATGAGCTCGGGGGTGCCCACCACCACCTCGTGGCCCCGCACCGTCCCGGTCACACCGAGGCCCGGGTGGCTCTCTACCTCGTCGACTTCGGCGAGCTGCACCCCTTCCTCATCGGCGGCCAGCCCGACGGCGACGCCGATGGGGTGACCGGATGCCGACTCCACCGATCCGACGATCTCCAGGAAGTCGCTGCGCTCGGCGTCGGTGTCGATGCTCCGAACCGACATCCGACCCTCGGTGAGCGTTCCGGTCTTGTCGAACACCAGGACGTCGATCGTCCTGGCCCGCTCGAATACCTCCGCCTGCTTGAACAAGATCCCCAGCTCCGCTCCCCTCCCGCTGCCGACCATGACGGCGGTTGGCGTCGCCAATCCGAGAGCACAGGGGCAGGCGATGATGAGTACTGCCACTGCCACGCTCACCGCCTTGCCCAGCCCTCCGTCGAAGATCAGCCAGAGCACGAAGACGGTGGCCGCGAACAACAGCACGGCCTGGACGAAGCGGGCCGAATAGATGTCGGCGAGACGCTGTATCGGCGCCTTGGATCCCTGGGCTTGCTCCACCATGGCGACGATGGAGGCCAGCGTGGTGTCGGACCCGACACGAGTGGCCCGCACCACCAGACGACCCCCCTGGTTGACGGTGGCGCCGACGACCTCGTCTCCCATTGTCTTCTCTACAGGGTGGGGCTCGCCGGTGAGCATCGACTCGTCGACGGTGCTCGCGCCTTCCTCGATCACGCCGTCGGTCGGGATCCGCTCCCCGGGTCTGACCAGCATCAGATCGCCCGGGAAGATGCGATCGATGTCCACCCGCTGCTCCCTCCCGTCGACCAGGAGAGTTGCCTCCTCGGCGCCCAACTCGAGCAGGCTGTGGACCGCGCTGGAGGCTCTACCCTTCGCCCTGGCCTCGAACACCTTGCCCAAGGTGATGAGGGTGATGATCATGCCCGACGTCTCGAAGAAGACCTGGCCGTGGACGGGGAGGATGGCGAGCGAGTAGAGGTAGGCGGCCAGTGACCCCAGGGAGATCAGGGTGTCCATGTTGGCGCTGCGGTTCTGCAGTTGTCTCCAGGCGCGCAGGTGATACTGCCATCCGGCCCAGAAGACCACAGGGGTGACCAACAGACCCTGGGCAACCGAGTTCCACAGGGCGTGCGGTCCGAAGAGATGGAGGATCATCGCCGGCGCGGTGAAGAG
>CAZAHX010000385.1:0-1784 GCA_964485005.1 uncultured Acidimicrobiaceae bacterium
GGCCGCTTCTCCATCACCGGTGACCTCGACTTCTACGCCGAGTACTTCGCGGTCGACGAAGTGCTCACCGACCCGCTGGAGAAGAGCTGGAACGTCGCTCCTACCGATTCCGTATACGTGGTCACCGAGCGCGAAGGGCAACGGGCGCTGGGGTCCATGCGATGGGGTCTGGTCCCTCATTGGGCCAAGGACGCCAGATCCTTCCACATCAACGCCCGAGCCGAGACGGTGGCGACCAACCCGGCTTTTCGCGACTCGTTCGCATCGAAGCGCTGTCTGGTCCCCGCCGACGGCTTCTATGAGTGGGAGCCCCCGGAGGAGGGCCGCATCCCACATTGGGTCTACCGGGCCGACGGGCATCCCATGGCCTTCGCCGGGATTTGGGCAGCGCGCCTCGATCCCGACTCCGGAGAGTGGCAGCGCACCTGCTCGCTCCTCACCACCGACGCCCAGGGCGTGGTGACCCCGATCCACGACCGCATGCCAGTCCCCCTCCACCCCGACGTCTGGGACGGATGGCTCGACCGCGAGGTCACCGACCCCAGGGCCGCCCTCTCGCTGATCCGTTCAATCGAGCCTGAGCAGATCATGGAGCACCCGGTCTCGAGCAAGGTCAACTCCGTGCGCAACGATGGCCCGGAGTTGCGGGAGAAGAGCGAACCGGAGACCCTCTTCTGAGGTGCCCATGAGTGGCGCGGCGACCGTGCGGAGAATGACCTCCTGGGACGACGCTTCCCTCGATGAGCGTGCCGAACTCTCCAGGGCGGTCTACCCGCCGGAAGAAGCGGCCGCCTGGCCGGGCCGTCACATCGAGTGGTCAAACCCGGAGTGGGGGGTTGCGGTCCGTTACGACGAGGGACGACTGGTCTCGTTCGCGGCACTGCATCTCCGCGACAGCACCCACGATGGCGCCGCCGTCGTGATCGGCGGCGTGGGAGGAGTGATGACCCACCCCGATCACCGGGGACAGGGCTACGCCCAGCTCGCCATGTCGGCCGCCGTCGACTTCTTCGCCACGCAGCGGGCCGACTTCGGTCTCCTGGTATGCGAGAAACAGCTCATTCCCTATTACGAACGGCTCGGCTGGGTCGTGTTCGAGGGCGAGCTGGTCACGCTCCAGCACGGAGAGCCGGAAGTCTTCACCTTCAACCGGGTCATGGTGATCCCGGTCACGGGGACCGCCCCGGAGGCAGGCGTGATCGAGCTGAACGGTCCCCCCTGGTAGCGGTGTGAGCACCCCAGAGCCGACCGGCTCTGTCCTGAAGCGAGAGATCGGCCTGGGCGGGGCGGTGACCACCGGTCTGGGCTCGATCCTGGGCACAGGAGCCTTCGTCTCCATCGGCTTGGCCGCCGCGATGTGGGGGGACGTGGTGATCCTTGCCATCCCCCTGGCGGCCGGGGTCGCCGTCTTCAACGGGCTCTCCTCGGCCTTTCTCGCCGGCCGGTTCCCCGTCGCGGGCGGAACCTACGAGTACGCCTACAGGACGCTCGACCCGTGGCTGGGGTTCACCGCCGGCTGGCTCTTCATCCTGGCCAAGACGGCCTCGGCGGCCACGGCCGCACTCGGGGTCGCCCTCTTTCTCGGAGCCGACTCGCCCCTTCTCCCGATCGCGGCTGCGCTCGGGGTCACCACCCTGGTCGCCTTCGGGCTTCGGCGCACCACTCTGGTCAACGTGTCCCTAGTCGCCGTGACCATCGCCGCCATCGTCTGGTTCGCGATCTCGGGTCTGATCGGCCGAGCACCGGCCTTGCCCGGCTTCGAAATACCCGACATCGGGCGGGCA
>CAZAHX010000386.1:0-1778 GCA_964485005.1 uncultured Acidimicrobiaceae bacterium
CGTCCCTGCCGAGGCAGCCACAGCTGCTCAATGGGATGTCGCTTCGGATCGCAACCAGCACCCAGATTGCGAACCCGAGATAGAGGAGGCCTTGGGCGAGGTACGCCCATTGGACTGCGAGCACGAGCGCGGCGAATCCGACCGTCGCCTCCACTGCGCCCAGCGACCACCCGACCCATGGACCCGACGGCAGCCCGAACATGGCCAGAGCCCTGCTGGTCTCACCGGGACGCCGCAACTTGGCGAGACCGGTGACGATGAGAAGCGACGAGTAGACCGCTGCGGCTGTGGCCAGCATGGACGAGGAGAGTAACCAGACCGCCCTCACAGCAAGCTGTGTCTACGGTGTCCAGTTCGTCGTCGAGCGGCTCGAACTGGTGTAGCAATTGATGCACCAATTGCTACGCAGGAATAGTCTTGGCGGCTTTGTGGGAGCTGCCCTGACATCCGAGAAGCTTGTTTTCAGACGCGGCACCCTCCTGGCAGGCGCTTTGTTGCTGGTGTGTTTGGTCGCACTCGTCGCCATCAACATCTTTCCGGCCATGACAAATGACAGTGATGTCTACCTCCGGTATTCGCGCGAATTGGCCTCCCGTGGGTTCGTCTTCTCGGGGATCAGGCAGGTCGGATATCCGGCAATCCTCGCCTTGGTACGGGAAGGAGTCGGCCTGGTCGGAGCAGAGCCTCTGCTATCCACGGCGGTCCTGCAACGTGCCCTCCTGGTAATCGGGGGCTTCTGGGCCTGGAAGGAGTGGCGGTGGTGGGGCTTGGGGCTGATTGCCTTCCTGATTGCGGGTGAGACCGTGGCTTACACCAACTTCATCCTGACCGAGGGTCTCGCCTTCGGCGTCGCACTCCTCCTGGCGCTGTCGCTGCACCGCCTCCTGGAGATCATCACCGTCGATCAGGTCGATCTCTCCCGCAGGGTGTTGATCTGGACCGGCTTAGTCGGTGGCCTGGCATCCATCCTCGTGCTGCTTCGCTTCACCTACATCGTGTTCACCCTGGTTCTGTTAGGAGCCGCCCTGGCAGCTTGGAGGTCGAGATACCGAGGGAAGGTCCTCCCGGTGTTGGCTGTTTTCCTGGTCCTCATCGGGTCGTTTTACGCGTTGGTGTCGCTCGAGAACAGGGAACAATTCGGGGTGCTCACGCCCGCGGCCAATAGCGGACCGACGGATTACTACTACGGGTGGGTGCAGGTGTTCGCACTGAACCCCGAGAACCGGGACAATCCCGAGCTTGCCCGGTATTACGACGATGGAGATGTGTATGACTTCGGAGCCTCGATCCCGACGAAGGGCCTGTCATATGAAGAGAGGATGGGCCTATACGAGCAAGAGGTGGAGTCGATGTTCGGTGACGCTGGGATGTCATTGACCGGCTCGAGGGCCTCGTCCGCTTTGTGGGCGCTGCTCGGTGGACGGATTCACGACATCCAGACGCCCGTTCAGGCAGTCGTGTCGAGCACTCGGGCAAACCTGGAGGAGGCTATGTACCGGAACTCTCTTGCCGCCAATGAGGGTCCCCGGGCCTTTGCCGACCAGCTCAACGACTCCATGCTTCCCCGGGCCGTGATTACCGATCCGCTGGGCGTCCCGCCCCCGTTTCCGGACGCCCGCCACATGTTGAAACTGCTCCTCCCGGCTTCGATTGCCGTGATGGCCATGGGTATATGGAGGCGGCATGCGCTTTGGCATTCGTTGATCGGCCTCGCGGTGTTGATCAGTACTGCGGTCGGCCTCGGCTTGGTGAGAGCCGACAATTTCCGGCTTCTCATT
>CAZAHX010000387.1:0-1777 GCA_964485005.1 uncultured Acidimicrobiaceae bacterium
CTCCATCTGGCGAGGACGCTGAAAGACGCCGGGGGCATTCCCGCCCACGGCAACCAGCGGTCGGCATGGGATGCGGGGTGCCGGTTCGACTTCCCCAACCCGGAGCACCGCTGAGTTCAGGCCGTCTGCGCCACCTCCTCGGCGGGCGCCGCCGGTGGCCTCAGGTCGACGACCTCGTGCTGGAAGACGAACTCGGGGTAGGCGTCGTTGCCATGCTCGGAGCGATCGAGCCCGGCGAGCTCCTCCTCACGGCTGACCCTCACCCCCACGGTGATGTCGATGAGCCGGAACACGAGATGGGACAACCCGAAAGCCCAGGCGACAATGGCAACTGCTCCGATGAGTTGGGGAAGGACCGCGGCGTCCCCCGAGAACAGCGCCACCGCCATGAGACCCCACAAACCGGCGGTGCCATGGACCGAGATCGCCCCCACCGGGTCGTCGATCCCCAGCCTCTCCAGGGTCACCACCGAGCCGACCATGAGCACGCCGGCGACGAGCCCGGTGGCGACGGACAGTCCGAATCCGATGGACGACGCCCCCGCGGTGATCCCCACGAGCCCGGCGAGCACGCCGTTGATCGTGAAACCGACATCGGGCTTGCCGTTCAACAGCCAGGCGGCGGCCATCGCCCCCACCGAGCCCGCACATGCCGCCAGGGTGGTGGCCACCGCCGGTGAGGCGATGTCCTCGCCGACCGCGGCCAGGGTCGAGCCGGCGTTGAAGCCGTACCAGCCGAACCAGAGGATGAACACCCCGAGGGCGCCATGGGTGAGGGAGTGGCCGGGGATGGGCCGGGGCTTTCCCTCCTCGTCGTACTTGCCCACCCGGGGGCCGACGATGAGCACCCCGGCCAGGGCGGCGGCGCCACCCAGCATGTGAACCACACCTGAGCCGGCGAAGTCGAAGAACCCGAGCCGGGCCAGCCAGCCTCCGCCCCACACCCAATGGGTCACCAGGGGGTAGATGATCCCGGTGATGAACGGGGTGTAGAGGAGGTATGAGGTGAACTTGACCCGCTCGGCGAGCGCCCCCGAGATGATGGTGGCCGCGGTAGCGGCAAACACCACCTGGAAGAACCACTCCGAGGCGCGGGAGGCGTCGTCGAAGAAGAAGACGTCGCCATAGGCGAGGAACCCTCCCAACGACGAGCCCCCATATGCGAGGGCGAACCCGAATGCCCAGTAGGTGAGGCCCCCCACCGAGAAGTCCATCACGTTCTTCATGATGATGTTTCCCGCGTTCTTGGCCCGGGTGAACCCTGCTTCCACCAGGGCGAACCCCGCCTGCATGAACATCACTAGGACCGCGGCCACCACCAACCAGACCTCGTTGACCGCCGCCGAGACCTGTTCCATCGCACCTCCAGTCGTTGTGTCTCGGGCGGAGAAAGTAGGTCCGGGCGGTTTCCGGTTTGTGGCCCCTGTGTTACGGGTCTGTTTCCGGATCCGGTTTATCTTGGGCCAATGCGGTTGGGGATCGATCTCGACGGGGTGGTGGCCAACTTCACCCATGGGTGGATGCGTTTCTACAACCGCGATTTCGGGACGGAGCTGAAGGTGGAGGACTCCCGGGACTGGGGTGACCTGGTCAATCTCACCCACTTCCGGAATATCGGCGAGTTCTGGAAGTGGTCGTCGAAGCTCGATGGTCGCAGCGTGTTCTGGCATCTCGAGCCGTTCCCCGGCGCGGTCGAGGCGTTGCAGCGACTCTCCGCAGACGGCCATGACATCGTGGTGCTGACCACCAAGCCCGATTTCGCGGTGGGCGACACCCA
>CAZAHX010000388.1:0-1771 GCA_964485005.1 uncultured Acidimicrobiaceae bacterium
CAGCTCGAACCGGTGACAGCCAAGGCACCGAAGTCGCGCCGAGTCCGGATCGCACGACTGGTTCCGACCACGCCGGCCAACCCCTCTCATCCCGGGTCGCCGTCATTGCGGTCGGGCAGCGCCGGGTAGTCGCTGGGGTAGAGCCCGGCGACGAAGGCGTACACGGTGTCGCCGGAGCGGGGAATCTGGCCGAACTCCTGAACGAGGTCGATGACGCGCTCCCAGAACTCGCCGGCGCTCTCTCTGGGTATGCGCGCCCTTCTCAGGACGGCCCGAAGCCGGTCGGCCTCATGCGCCGCCCGGGAGCTCGCCGCCGCCACGGCGAGGAGATTCGGCAGCTCGGCAGCCAGCCCGGGGTCGATCTCGCCGACATGGAAGATGCGGGCCGTCCGACCATAGAAGCGCTCCTCGACAGCACGAACCCTTCTCGTCCTCACCACCTTGAGCATCCCCGCCTCGACCAGGACTCCCACGTGATAGGCCACGGTGCTGGGAGGCCGACCGATGGCCGCGGCCAGTTCGTTGACCGTCGCCGCCCGGTCGAGGACGAGGTCGAGGACCCGGCTGCGCACCCGGTGTCCCATCGCCCGCAGCTCCTTCGGGGAGGTGACGACCCGCACCTCCTCGAGGTCGTAATCGGGGATCTTCTCAATGCTCGACATTTTTCGATCGTTCCGGTATGGTCCTGGCCCTCGACCTAATGATCGAGAAAAGTCGATCGTAGCTGACGACGAAGGGAGTTCTATGGACATCATCCTCATTCCCGGCCTGTGGCTCGATGCCTCTTCGTGGGACGAGGTGGTGCCGCACCTCGAGGATGCTGGCCACCGTGCCCGAGCGCTCACCCTTCCCGGGATGGAGTCCCGGGACGCCGACCGCTCCGCGGTGACCCGAGCTGACTGTGTCGATGCCATCGTGTCGGCCATCGACTCGACCGACGGGCCTGTGGTCGTGGTGGGCCACTCGATGGGCGCCGGGCTTGCCTACGCCGCAGTCGACGCCCGACCCGACCGAGTGGCCCACGCCATCTACATCGGTGGCTTCCCGGACGCCCACGGCTCCGCCTCCGAGTTCCCGTCGGAGAACGGTGAGATCCCTCTCTTCGATTGGTCAGATTTCGACGAGGCCGACCTGAGGGATCTCGACGAGGCGGCGCGAGCCGAGTTCAGGGAGCGGGCCATCCCTTCGCCGGCGCGCCTGGTCAGCGATCCGCAGCGTCTCTCCGATGAACGGCGCTACGACGTGGCGGTCACCGTCGTCTGTCCCGAGTTCGACTCGGAGACGCTGAAGAAGTGGATCGACGACGACCTGGAGCCGGTGCGCGAGTTCACCAAGATCGAGAACCTCACCTACGTCGACCTCCCCACCGGCCACTGGCCGCAGTTCACCAAGCCCGAAGAGCTGGCGCAGTTGATTCTCGAGGCCATCGACTCCAACACTTGAGCGGTCGACCTCTGGTCATACGGTGACGACTGCGACCACATCGATCGATTCCCCTTTGGCGACGGGACTCACGTCGGCTCCTGGGGCCTCTATGGGAACTGCGGCGGTGAGGGCACCACATTCATAACCATCGCCGCCCGGCCTCCGGATCTCCGGTATCTGTTGAGCCTCTAGGTCGTGGTGACCAGCGATGCCGATCTCGCTGCCATCGATGAGATCACCACCACCTTGCGGATTGCTGGAGACTTCGGTCCCTGACCGCCCCGGCGACCGGCACCACGACGGGCGTGATCGCGGACCGACCGTGAGGCATGGCCCCGGGACGACC
>CAZAHX010000389.1:0-1747 GCA_964485005.1 uncultured Acidimicrobiaceae bacterium
ACCCGAAGGTCGCGGGTTCAAATCCCGCCCCCGCTACCACCGAAAAACCCTTGCATCGCAAGGGGTTTTCGCTTGTCTGACCCCGTGCCAATCTGCTCTCCGAGGACTCCATCGCGCGTCCCTCGCGCGCGCCGTCGCGCGTGAGACCGCAGACGGCGTGTTGTCGTCGACGAAACGCCTGAGAGCCTTCCATGGGCGAGCTCTCGTCGTGAGGATTCTCCGCGGCCTAGTCCTGAACGGGGTCCGGTCCCTCACTCGAAGTCCGCCGAACAACGACGGGACTTGACCTTGGAGTCGACTCCAACCCTTATCCTCGACGTATGAAGGAGATGACCGTCTCCGCGTTGGCCGGCCGGAGCGGAACCACCCCCGACACCATCCGCTACTACGAGCGGATCGGGCTGTTGGGTGAGGTGGTGCCCAGCCCGGCCGGGTATCGGCTGTTCGACCAGGATGCCGTCGAGCGGATCTGGTTCATCAAGCAAGCCCAGCAGTTCGGGCTGGCCTTGGACCAGGTCGCCGAGCTGCTCGAGGTGCGGGACCGAGGGCTTTGCCCCTGTGGGCACGCTCGCCGGTTCTTGACCCAGCGGCGGGAGGAGGTGGATCGTCAGCTGGATGCCTTGGGCCGGCTCCGGGCCGAGATCGGCCGGCTCCTCGAAGGCGACCTGGCGGAGGGGGCCGATGCCTCCTGGCCTTGCGGCTCGGCGGCCATAGATATTGAAAGGAGCAGGAGATGACCGACACTGCATGCAGCTGCGGATGCGGAACTCTTATGACCATCACCGAGGGTCGGGAGGCGTGCGGGTGTGGCTGCGATTGCTGCGCTCCCGTGGGGAAGTCCCGCGAAGAGGAGATCACCGAGCTTCGCCACCTCCGGGATGCCACGGAGCGACGACTCGCCGAGTTGGAGGAGGCCGGCTGAAGATCGGGCCCTTCCCATCGCAGGTACGTCGGATCCCCGCCGGGATGGTTGCGGGGAGCCGTCCGTGTCAGACGAGCGTGACCCGAACCGATGCCGCGGAGGCCGACGACCGACCCGACCGGGACCCGATCCCGTTCCGGGAACCGAGAGGAGGTGGGCTCTCCTGGGCGAGGGCGGCCACCATGCTCGCCTTCCTATTGGTCGCGGTCGCCTGTGCACCCGCTCCTCCCCAGCCAGGATCTGAAGAACAGGAGGGCCGGGGGGCGGAGCTCTACCGCCAGCATTGCCAAAGCTGTCACGGGGGCGCCACCGGGGGGAGCCCCACCGATTTCCCACCTCGCCACAACGCCCAGGGCCACACCTGGCACCACGGGGACTGTGAGCTGATCCGCTGGACCCTGGAGGGGAAGCCGTCATTCGGCGCCACCGGCACCACCATGCCGGCCTTCTCCGATCGGCTCTCCGAGGATGACGTGCGGGCCATCCTGGCTCATATCAAGACCTGGTGGACCGATGAGCAGCGGGAGGCCCAGACCCGGGTGACCGAGGGGGTGTGCGAATGATTCGTGCTGCGCGATGACCATCGTCCGCTCCCGGCCCGCGAGGTCGTTTGTGGGCTGGCAGGTGACTTCTGAAGATAAGACCCTTACTGGTACCGAACTGGTGCCCCAACCGCCTGGCACGACCCGGCACCATCTGACATCGGTTGGCAGCGGTTCCAAGTCGTCTCGCCGTTGACTACATGGGGTTCAATACCCAAAGAGTTCCCTGTCGGGCTCATAACCCGAAGGTCGCGGGTTCAAATCCCGCCCCCGCTACCAAAGG
>CAZAHX010000390.1:0-1733 GCA_964485005.1 uncultured Acidimicrobiaceae bacterium
TGGCTGCGCCGCCCGTTTCCCCTACTACGTGGAGACTTACGGGATGCATTCCATCCACGGGCGGGCCCCGGCCATCGCCACGGGGGTGGCCGCCACCCGGCCCGACCTGTCGGTGTGGGTGATCACTGGTGACGGCGATGGGCTCTCCATCGGGGGCAACCACCTGATCCACGCCCTCCGTCGCAACGTCAACCTGAAGATCCTCCTGTTCAACAATCAGATCTATGGCCTCACCAAGGGCCAGTACTCTCCGACCTCGGAGGTGGGCAAGACCACCAAGTCGACTCCCTTCGGGTCGGTGGACTACCCGTTCAACCCGATCTCGCTGACGCTGGGCGCCGACGCCACCTTCGTAGCCAGGACCGTCGACATGGATCGCAACCACACCCAGGCCATGTTGCAGGCGGCCTACGAGCACAAGGGTTCCGCCTTCATCGAGATCTACCAGAACTGCAACGTCTTCAACGACAAGGCCTTCATCGACATCACCGGCAAGGAGGAGCGAATCCACAATCGCATCGACCTGGAGCACGGGAAGCCGGTCGTGTTCGACGAGGGCTCCAAGGCGGTGGTGTTCCGGGGCGGCCAAGCCCAGATCGTGGACTCGTCCTCGGTCGACCCCAAGGCGATCCTGGTCCACGACGAGACCCGCAAGGACCCATCGATCGCCTTCGCCCTGAGCCGTCTCTCCCACGGCCCTTACGGCCCCACCCCGCTCGGCATCTTCCGGCGCGTGGAGCGGCCCACCTACGACGCCGGGGTCAACGCCCAGGTGGTCGAGGCGAAGGAGAGGATGGGCGAAGGGGACCTGCAGAAGCTGATCCGCTCCCACGGCACCTGGGAAGTGAAGCAGGGCTCGCCGAACGGGGGCAACGGCGCCCAGCCTGCCTAGAAAAAAACCTGTCACAACTCGCCTCGATCATGGTCTCCGAGGGAAGGGAGACCAATGGCCATCAGACCACAGGACCGAGATAGCCTCTACACCAAGCTGAGGGAGGTCCTCGGCGCAGATCAGGCGAAGACGCTCATGGGATTGCTGCCCCCCGAACGGGACCAGTTGGCCACACAGGCCGATATAGACGGTCTTGGGGAGCGCATGGCCAGCCTTGGGGAGCGCATGGCGAGCCTCGCGAAGCGAATGGACCGCGTCGAGGAGCGGCTCTGGGACTTTCACGAGGCGCTCCGTGCGCAGACCCGGATCTTTGTCACCACCACGGTGAGCGCGATGTTCGGGGTAGCCGGGTTCGCCTTCGGCGCCGCCCTTCTCCTCTAGGAGACGCCGGCCAGTACGAACCGGCTCAGCTCTTCCACCAATCCCGACCGGTCGAGGGCTCCCTCCGGGTGGTACCACCGCTCGATGGCGTTGAGTACGGACAGGATGAAGATCGAGGCGGTCTTGGGGTCGAGGTCGGCTCGGAAGGAGCCGTCTCCGGCCCCCTCGCCCAGCACGAGACGGAACATCGACTCGTAGTGGTCTCTGGCATCGAGCACCTTTCGCCGGTGGGCCCCGTCGAGCATTCGCGCTTCGTTGAGGAAGGTGCGGGCAACGTCCAGGTTGTCCAGGACCACTTCGACATGCCCGGCGATGAGGGCTTTCAGCCGCTCCCGGGGCGTCCCTCCGCCGGCCAGGGCCAGCTTCGCGGAGGCCTCGAAGAGACGGGCCCCCTCCTCGACCACGTCGACCAGGAGATCCTGCTTCGAGTCGACATGGGCGTACAGCGACGAGCCGAGAA
>CAZAHX010000391.1:0-1730 GCA_964485005.1 uncultured Acidimicrobiaceae bacterium
CGTGGTGCATTGCCGTTTGCGCCGCGTGGAGATGAGCGATGTGGATGGGGTCGAAAGTCCCCCCGAGGATCCCGGTTCGCACGGGATCGAGGATAGGGGCGCGGCGGCGTCACCAGGCGAAGGGCCCGGGTGATGTCGGTGTCCACGCAGTCGAGCCGCGTCACCGGATCCACGTATCTGCCGCCCAGCCGGGTGGAGAGATGGACTCCCGGCCTGCCGTGGGGACTGCCCGCCCGGGCGATGAGCTGTCCCCGCTCCACCCGCTGACCCCCGAGGACTGCTATCTCGGAGAGATAGGACACCGAGACTTTGAAACCGGGAACCGGCTCGATGGTCACCGTCTTCATCCCCGCCACGGATCCGGCAAAGGTGACCGGCCCGGACGCCGGGGAACGGACCGCCTCACCTACCTCGGCTGCGAAATCGACGCCCCAGTGGCCCGCGTACTCCCCCACCGGGGCGTAATGGGACACGATCGGGCCGTCCACCGGGGCCACGAGACACACCGATGTGACAGCGATAACTGCGAGCACACTCCCCCTCTCCTCCGCCCCGAATGTATATCCCCCGGACCCGGGTGAACAGGGGGGCGAGGACGATTCGGCTTGTCCCCGAATATCCCCCAAAATGGGAGCCATGACACGCATCGGCTTGATGGGCTTCGGGCGGATCGGTCGCAATGTCTTCCGGCTCCTCCACGACCGCGCCGATCTGGAGATCGTCGCCATCAGCGACATCGCCGACCCCGCAGCTCTCACCTACCTACTCAAGTACGACTCCCTCTACGGGCGGTTCCCCGGGGAAGTCTCCTACGAGGGCGGGGCGTTGACCTACGACGCCGGGACCGTGACCTTCGACGACGCCCGGACTCCGGCGGACACTTCCTGGTCCCAAGCCGGGGTCGACATCGTCTTCGACACCACCAGCCGCTACCGGAGCCTCGAGTCGCTCCAGGGCCATCTCGACAACGGCGCACGGAAGGTGATCCTCACCTCCAGCCCCGAGAAACCTGGTGAGATCCCCCTCCTGCTCAGAGGGATCAACGATGAAATCCTCGACTCCGAGCCAGATGTTGTCGCCCTCGGCTCCAACACCTCGAACGCCGCGGCGCCGATCTTGGCCACGCTCGACCGGGCTTTCGGGATCGAGAGGGTCTTCATGACGGTGGTGAAGGCGATGTCGAACGCCGGACGTCTCGCCGACGTGCCCACCGAGGCTTACCGCACCAGCAGGGCCGCCGGAGAGAACATCATCCCCGCCGAGACCAACTCGGCGGAGATCATCACCCAGGTGCTGCCCGAGCTGGAGGGCAAGCTCAACGTGGTGGCCCTCAACGTCCCGGTGAGTGACGGCTCCACCGTCGACATGGTGGCGCAGACGAAGGTGGCCGTGGACACCGAGACCGTGAACCACACGATGAATCGGGACATCGTGCAGCGATACGAGGGAGTGATCGACTACGTCAGCGATCCCATCGTGTCCTCCGACGTGCGCCTCGATCCCCACTCGGGGATCTTCGACAGCCTGGCCACGATGGTCACCGGTGACGACCTGGTGAAGACGATCACCTGGTTCAACAACGGTTGGGGCTACTCCCACCGGGTGGTTGAGGTGGCGGCCCGTGTGGCAGCGCATTTGGAGGGGGTGTCGGCATGACCAGAGTCGCCATCAACGGGTTCGGCCGCATCGGTCGGGCCGTGTTCCGCATCATCGCCTCGAGACCGGACTCC
>CAZAHX010000392.1:0-1726 GCA_964485005.1 uncultured Acidimicrobiaceae bacterium
CGGCAAACCCGACATGGGCCAGCTGGGGGGTCCCGGCGACGATGTCGCCCACCGCGTACAGGCCGGGCTCGGCGGTGAGCATGGACGCCCGGTCCACGACCACGAAGCCCTGGTCTAACTCGGCCTTGGTGTTGTCCAGTCCGACGTCATCGGTATTGGGTCCTCTGCCCACTGAGACCAGCACCACATCGACCTCGACCTTGTCGTCGCCGAAGGGGATGACGACCCCGTTGGCGCTCGTCTCGGCGGGGCCCACCTCGACGCCGACGTTGAACTTGACCCCTCGATTCTGGAGCTGGCGTTGTAGCGCCCTGGCGGTCTCGGGATCGGAGCCGGGAATGATCTGATCCATCATCTCGAAGACGTGGACCTCGTTGCCCACGTCGACGAGGAAGGAGGCGAACTCACATCCGATGACACCTCCACCGATGATCCCCACCCGCCCCGGCTGTTCCGACCAGTCGAGGGCGTGATCGGAGGTGACGATCTTCTTCCCGTCGATCTCGTAGCCGGGGATGGTGCGGGCGTAGGACCCGCTGGCCAGGATCACGGCGTCTGCCTCGTAGGTCTTCTTCCCGTCGCCGGTGTCGACCTCCACGCTTCCCCCGCCGGCGAGCCGACCGTAGCCCTCGACCACCTCCACGCCCCTCTTCTCCAGGAGGCCGGAGAGACCCCGCACCAGACCCTCAACCGATTGGTTCTTCCGGTCGAGGGCGGCGGGCCAGTCGAGCTTGGGCTGGTCGGCGATCACCCCGAACTCGGCGGCGTGGCTCACCGTCTTGTAGACCTCGGCTATGTGCAGCCACTGCTTGGCGGGGATGCAGCCCCGGATGAGACAGGTTCCGCCGGGCCGCTCCTTCTCGATCATGGTGATCGACAGGTCGAAGTTGTGGGCGTAGAGGGCAGCGGCGTAGCCCCCGGGGCCACCTCCGACTATGACGACATCGGGCAAATTCAGACCTTTCTCTCCGAGCTTCTGAGACTAGTGAGACCTGGCCATAGGCTTGGAAGGCGTCGCCTTCCCCGACGGCTCCTTCGACCGGGTCTGTGGAAGCGGGATTCTGACCCACCTCGATCTCCCCGAGCGATCTTGGCATGAGCACACCGGGGTTACCCTCCTCGGCTTATGCAGACCCGCTGGCTGCTCATCGCCTCGGCCGCCCTCGCCGTTCTCATCGTTGCCGCGGCCGCCGTCTGGCTGGTCAGGTTGATGGGATGAGCGAACGGCTCGAGCTGACCACCGAAGACGGGATTGCACTGGAGGCTCGGCTCGATTCCCCCGAACAGGAGCCAGGTCGGATCACCGTGTTCTGTCATCCCCATCCCGAGGCAGGAGGGACGATGAACGCCCCCCTCATGATCGCGGTCACCCAGGCATTGGTGGCCCGGGGCCATTCCGTGCTGCGTTTCAATTTCCGTGGCACAGGAGAGAGTGGTGGTCAACACGGGGATGGGGAACCAGAGCTCGCCGATGTCGCTACCGCGGTCGAGCACGCCCGCTCCACGGGATTGCCTCTCAGTCTCGCCGGGTGGTCGTTTGGTGCCGGGGTGGCCCTCAACTGGCTGGCCGGCCAGGAGGAGGAGATCCCCTATGCGGGCATCGCCCCCCCGCCGGAGCGGTTGCCGTCGTCGCTACCCGAGGGGCCGAAGCGGATCATCGTCGGCAGCAGAGAGCAGGTCATCGACTCCGACGCCCTGATCCATTACGCCCGAGAGATGGGGATCG
>CAZAHX010000393.1:0-1718 GCA_964485005.1 uncultured Acidimicrobiaceae bacterium
GGGAGATCAACTTCTTCGGGACCGACAACGTCTTCTTGCTCGTCAACAACGACCGCTGGGGGGTTCCCGGGTTCACCGGGACCGCGGCCCTGGGTGTTTTCTGGTTGATTCTGGCGGTAGGAGTCGTCGTCGGCGCCTTCGCGTGGAGGTGGCGGACGAAGGCTTTCGACCGGACGGGCCGGCCCCACCACCGCGTCCTCTGGTTCTTCGGCATCGTCTCGGCGTTCTTCTTGATCGGCTTCTTTGCCACCGGCCAGCCATTCGACATCTCATGGCCGATGTTGTCGGAGAACCGAAGGAGGATCGATGGGGGGTTCACTGTCAACTGGGGCTTCATGTCGGTGACGATTGCCCTTGGCCTCTACACCGCGAGCCACATCGGTGAGATCCTCCGTGGCTCGATACTTGCGGTCGATCACGGTCAATCCGAGGCGGCCAACGCCCTTGCCCTGTCTGCTTTCCACAGGTATCGGTTCGTCGTCCTCCCCCAGGCGATGAGGATTGCCTTGCCACCGACGATCAACCAGTACTTGAACCTGGTCAAGAACACCTCGCTGGCAACGGCGGTCGGTTTCGCAGATCTCACCGCGTTCACCAAGACATCGATTGGCAACGGCCGGCCGGCGTTTCAGTCGATTCTGATAATGATGGGTATCTACCTCGCGTTCTCCCTGGTGATCTCGCTGATCCTGAACATCGTCAACCGTCGCATGCAGTTGGTATCGAGATGACCCTATCTGCGCCCCCGGTGATCAGGGCTCGGACCCTCGCCGAGTGGGTCAGAGAGAATCTCTTCCCCAATTGGTGGTCCGGGCTGATCACAGTGGTGCTCGCGCCGATCATTCTCTATCTCGGGTATCGGGCGCTTCGATTCTTCTTCGTGACCGGCCGGTGGGAGGCCGTCGAGGTGAACCTCGCCCTCTTCATGCAGGGGACCTTCCCCAGGGAGGAGCAGTGGAGGCTGGTTGCTCAGATCGTGATATTCGCGCTGGCATTCGGGATCGGAGCCGGGACAGCTTCGGCGGCGGCCAGGGACCGGTCGGAGGATGCAGGTCTCCCTTACGAGCGGGGCAGCCTCGTCGACACGTTGAAGCGGATGTGGTCGCTGGTGGGGTTCATCGGCGTGCTTCTCCTGTTTGCCTCGACCCACGAGCCCGGCAGTCTCATCAACCCGTTTCTGGTGGTCGCGGGGGCGGTCGTGGCGGGATACGCGGGGTATCAGGCCCACCGATTTCCTCGGGGGCTCCGGAATCTCGGATGGGTCTTGACGCTCACCCTGTTGGTGGTCGGGTTCCAGATCGTCTCCGGATTCGACTCCGGCGGATGGGTGCCACTTGGGATCATTCTCGGTGTAACTGCCTACACGGTGGCCCCGGTTGGCCGGGTGGAGGCCATCTGGCTTCGCTTTGTAGCCCGCCTGGTGGCGGCGGTTGTCGTAGTGGTCGTCATCCGGGCCATCTACGGGATAGTCGACTCACCCGGGATCGGGTGGGACGAATGGTCCGGGCTCCACCTGACTCTACTGGTGTCGGCGATTGCCATTGTGCTGGCTTTCCCGCTCGGCCTGCTCCTCGCATTGGCGCGGCGCTCCACCTTGCCGGCGCTGCGTCTGATGTCCACCGTCTACATCGAGGTGATCCGGGGTGTTCCCTTGATCACTCTCCTCTTCATGGGCCAGTTCATCATCGGGTTCATGGTGCCGGCGGGCACCGAGCTCT
>CAZAHX010000394.1:0-1711 GCA_964485005.1 uncultured Acidimicrobiaceae bacterium
TGCGGTGGACCGGTCTCATGCCCGACCCCGAATTGACCGACCGCATCGACCGGGTACTCCCCGACGGAGTCACCCTCCCGATGGTTCTCGACGGCGAATGGAGCCCGGAGTGAGGCTGCTGATCGCCCTAGCCGGTGGGTTCACCGCCTATCTGATCGCCGGGCTGCTGCTCGGGGTAGCACCTACCTTCAACCGTCCGGTTCGGCCTCACCGGCGAGGACGGCTGGCCAGGTGGCTGGCCCAGGTTGGCTCCCCGCTCACACCGATCCAGTTCGTGGCGGCCTCAGCCGGTATCGGAGTCGCGGCGTGGTCGGCGTTGGCCCTCCTGATGGGAGAGTGGTTCTCCTCGTTCTTCCCTGCGATCGCCTGCACCGGCTACCTGGCCTGGAGCTACGAACGACGTCGCCGCGAACGGCTACGTGACATCGCCGAGTCATGGCCCGACGCCATCCGCCACCTCCTCTCTTACGTTCGCTCCGGCCCCACCATCCCCGTCGCGGTTGGGGCTCTTGCTACACATGGCCCGCCGCCGCTTCGACCGGTGTTCGATGGATGGGAGGAGCGGTCCCGGCTCCTCGGGTTCGCCACCGCGCTCGAAACGGTGCGGGAGCAGCTAGCCGACCCGACCTCCGATCGTGTCATCGAGGTGCTGCTGATCGCCAACGAGTGGGGCGGCGAACTGGTCGTCACCGTCCTGAGCGACCTGGCCCACGAGATCACCGAGGACCTCCGCACGGAGCGGGCCATCAGAGCCGAAGGGACCACCCAACGCATCGAGTCCTGGGTGGTCGGGGTCATCCCCTGGCTCCTCCTCGTCTACCTCACCGCCAGCCAGGGCGCCTACCGCACCTTCTACCAGACCGGTACCGGACGGCTCGTAGTGCTGGCGGCCGGTATCTGGTGGGCGATGGGACTGATAGTGCTTCGGACCATCAAGAAGCGTGACACCGAAGTTCGAGTCCTCGGGGCGGGGGCCGACGAGGTGACAGCATGACGCGGTTCACTCTCCTTCTTGCCGTGTCTGCGGGGACCACAGTCTCGGCGGTGGCCTGGGCGTTTCTCCGGCCACCGCGACGGCTCCGACGACGGGTGGCGCCCTATGTCCAGGTGGTGCGAACCCGGCTTCTCCGCGGAGCCGACCCCGCCACCTACCTCTCCGTTTCGCAGCGACCGGCCGGATTACGCGATGCGTTTGAACCTGTGCTCGAGCGCCTCGCCCGTCTCCAAGCGCGCTTCCTCGGGCCGAGGGACGAAGAGCAGTTAGCGCTCCGTCTCCGCCAGTCCGGTCTGTATCCGGGAATGGAAGCCGTAGACCGGCTGCGGGCGTATCGCAACCGGACCCTCGCCACCAGCGGTGCGGTCGCCGCCGCTCTCGGGTTGCTCGGATGGCAATCACAGGGCGCCGTCGGCCTCGTCGTCTACTCGGTGGGAGGCTTCCTCCTCGGCTCCTTCCTGGCACGGGGTCGTATCGACAGCGCCATCACCAAGAGGAGGCAGCGCACCCGCTCCGAGCTGTACACGGTCAACCAGATACTCGCCATGCGAGCCCGCGTAGGAGGCGGTGTTGGAGACGCCCTCCGCCACGTTGCCCGGCGCGGCCAAGGTGTCATCGTCGGCGAGATCCAAGAAGTCCTCCGGCTGGTGCGGACCGGCACCCCCATGACCGAGGCCCTCCGGCGGGCCGCATCCAACTCGGCCGAACCGGAAGCGG
>CAZAHX010000395.1:0-1710 GCA_964485005.1 uncultured Acidimicrobiaceae bacterium
AGGATCTGGAAATTCACCCGAGAATTCTATGGAACGCCCCGGACAACCCGATGCGACGGTTGAGGCATCGAGGGGCCACTCCTACGCTTGCGGGAGTGAGTGACGCGATCACCCCAGGAGATCTCAGGGAGCGCGGGGGCCTGAAGTGGACACTCCATCGAGAGGAGGTTGCCCAGGTGGTGCTGACCAACGACGAGGATGCAGAGAAGTGGTTCGCCTACTACACGACGGACAAGGTGGGCGTCGGGACGTTCGCGCTCATAGCCAACGAAGCTGCCTACGTCGGGGGCGTGGAGTGGCTGGAAGACGTGATGGCTCGCCTGCATGAGAATCGCAGGCCCCTCGGTGAGCTGATCGAGGCTCATCTGACCCAGATCGTCGAAAGGATCGGAGGCACTCTCTGATGGAGCAAAGAGTGAGTCTGGTCACCCTGGGCGTCTCGGATCTGGCGCGGTCCCGGACCTTCTATGAGGAACTTGGGTGGGTGCCCAGCTCGCAGACCACCGATGAAGTCGTGTTCTTCCAGACAGCCGGGATGGTCCTCGGCTTGTGGGACCGCGCCCAGCTCGCCGAGGACTCGGGTATCGCCGACTCCGGCGGTTGGGGCGGTGTCACCCTGGCTCACAACGTCCGGTCAACCGAAGAGGTCGATCGGGTGATCTCCGAGGCCCGAGCGGCAGGGGCGGAGGTCCCCCGGGAGCCGTCAGCGACCTTCTGGGGTGGCTATTCCGGTGTCTTCATCGACCCCGATGGGCACCCTTGGGAGGTGGCTCACAACCCGGGCTGGCCACTCGCCGATGACGGGTCGGTCCTTCTGCCCGAGTAGCTCTGTAATCTCGGAGGTGATGACCGAGACCCACGAAGTCCTCAACCAGCCTCCGGAGCTGGCCGGGTACGACCTTGCCGCGGCGGACCCCGTGCTGGCGGAGGCCCTCGAGCGCGAGGGTGGGGGATGGGCCTCCGAGCAGGTGCAGCGGTATGGCAGGCGGATGGCCACCGCCGAGGTGATCGAGTGGGGTTATCAGGCGAATGAGAACGAGCCCGTGCTCCACACCCATGACCGCTTCGGGAATCGGATAGACCGCGTCGACTTCCATCCGTCGTGGCATCGGCTCCTGGACCTGGCCGTGACCGAGGGCCTTCACTCCCTTCCGTGGGAGAAAGGCCCCGGAGAAGGTGGATACCCGGCCCGCGCTGCCCTCACCTTCCTCGCAAGCCAGATCGAGGCCGGCCATTGGTGCCCGATCTCGATGGGATGCTCCGCCATCCCGACACTCCGGCTCCAGCCCGAGGTGGCCGCGACGTGGGAGCCCCTGCAGCTCAGCCGCGACTACGACCCCTCGTTCCAGCCGGCATCCAAGAAGTCCGGTGTCATGCTCGGCATGGGGATGACCGAGAAGCAGGGCGGCTCTGACGTCCGCTCCAACACGACGGTGGCGGAGCCGGTGAACGGTGGGGGCCCGGGTGGCGAATACCTGCTCACCGGGCACAAGTGGTTCATGTCCTCACCGATGTCGGACGGCTTTCTGGTCCTGGCCAACGCGCCGGGTGGGCTGTCCTGCTTTCTCCTGCCGCGTTTCACTCCGGACGGTGAGCTCAATCACATCCGGCTGCTGCGCCTCAAGGACAAGCTGGGCAACCGGTCGAACGCTTCTTCCGAAGCCGAGTTCGACCGGGCCTGGGCGCAGATGGTCGGCGAAGAGGGGCGCG
>CAZAHX010000396.1:0-1694 GCA_964485005.1 uncultured Acidimicrobiaceae bacterium
AATGACGTCGCTGAGCGACGTCATTTACTCACGCTTCACCAGCGATCACACCGCCGGCCGACCGCACCGCGTCGACGATGGCGAGCGCGGTGGCTTCGAAGGCGCCCTCGGCCACCTCGTCCACATCGGCTTCGATGTTCCCGCAGGAGACGGCGAAGACGATGTCACCATCGAATCGGGAGTGGGCGGGCCGGACACACACGGCGAGGGCGTCGTGAGCTCGCACCGCCAGCCAGGTGAGCTCGATTCTGGTGAGGCGGGCTTCGGTTGCCACCACGATGAGAGTGGTGTTGGTAAAGGCGGCAGGAACCAGAGCGGGGGGCCCGGGGACCGCCTCGCCCCCGGTGAGCGGCTCGCCATCGACGGTGAACACGTCGCCCACCGCGTTGACCGCGGCCAGCGCCCCGACACGTGCCTTTCCACCCTTAGCGAGACCAGACCCTATCCCGCCCTCTCTCATGTGCTCGAATCCGCGCCACTTCGCGACGGTGGCGCCCGTTCCCGCTCCCACCGAGCCCGACTCCACCGGGTCCGAGGAGGCCGCCCGATAGGCCGCCTCGCCCTGGTCGGGACCGGGCCTCACCCCGGCGTCTCCGGGCAGGAGATCGAAGAGGACCGCAGCAGGGACGATGGGGACCGGGGCGACCGGTGTGGGATGGCCCCGTCCTTCAGCGGCCAGGGCTCGAACCACCCCGTCGGCGGCGGCGAGCCCGAACGCGCTCCCACCGGTGAGCAGGATCGCCTGGGCCTGCTCCACCCGCATCCCTTTCTGCATCAGGGCGTACTCCCTGGTCCCCGGGGCGGCTCCCCGCACCTCCGCGGTGATCACGTTGGGCTCGGGGAGAACGACCACGGTGCACCCGGTTCTCGCCTCGGCATCGGTCCAATGGCCGACGCGTACGCCAGGGATGGCGGTGATGGTGGCGTTCAACTCAGGTACCTCCGGGGAACCCGGGGGCCGACAGAGCACACCACCTCGTAGCTGATGGTGCCGAGAAGCGTGGCGAGCTCGTCCGCCGTGATCTCCTCCTCGCCCTGACTGCCCAGCAGGACGACCTCGTCACCCAACCCGACCTCGGCATCGCCCACATCGACGACGATCTGATCCATAGTCACCATCCCGGCCAGGGGATGGCGCTGCCCGCGGATCAACACCGCTCCCGCCCGAGACAGACCCCGAGCCAGACCGTCGGCATAACCCACCGGCACCGTCACCACCGTCGAGTCCCTGGTCAGGGGTGAGATGCGGCCGTAGCTGGGTCGGGATCCCTCGCGGAGACGCTGGACATGGGTGACCCGGCTGACCAGGCGCATCGCCGGGCGCAACCCGACCCGGCCCCTGGTGTCGTCGCAGGGGTGGAGGCCGTAGAGCCCCAGCCCCACCCGGCACATGTCGGCGCGCGCCTGGGGGTAGAGGATGGCGCCGGCGGTATTGGCCATGTGGATCATCGGAACTTCTACGTCCTGGACCAGGCTGGTGAACCGATCGATTTGATCCCGGGTGAAGTCGGGATCCTCGTCCGCCACCGGGAAGTGGGTCCAGACCCCCTCCAGCTCGAGACTGGGCGCCCGTCCCACCTGGCCGATCAGGTCGGGCACTGTCTCGGGAGCCGCTCCTACCCGGTGCATGCCGGAGTCGATCTTCAGATGCAGCCGATGCCGGACACGACTCGCCGCCAGGGCGGCGATGAAGG
>CAZAHX010000397.1:0-1687 GCA_964485005.1 uncultured Acidimicrobiaceae bacterium
GCCAGGTGCATCGCGGTGATCGGTGTGAGCTCGGAGGGCTTCCACACCATCCCGTTCCCGGTGGCCAGTCCGGCGCTGAGGTACTCGCTGGGGATGGTGGCGGGGAAGTTCCACGGAGTGAGGAGCCCGTAGACGCCACGGGCCTGGCGCAGCGTGAGCACCCTCTTGTCGGGATCGCTGCTCGGGATGACGGAGGTCTCGAGACGCTTGATCCCTTCGGCAGCGTCGCGAAACATCTCCGCGGCCGCCTCGACTTCAGGCCGCGCCTCGGCGGCCATCGGCTTGCCGTTCTCCAAAGAGAGATCGCGCGCGATCTCGGTGGCCCGTTCCGCAATGACGTCGGCCACCCGGTTGGCGAGTGCGCCCCGCTCGAAGGCGGTCATCGTGCTGAGCTCCCGGTGCGCAGACCAGGCAGCTTCCACCGCGCGATCGATCTGATCGTGGCTGGCTCTTTGCAGCACGGCGATCTTCTCGCCGGTGGCGGGACTGGTCAGCTCGTCGGGTGAACCGCCTTCGCCATCGACCCAATCGTTGGCGATCAGAAGCCGAATCATCCGCTCACTCATCCCGTGCCCTCCCCTCTGGCTCGCGTTGGATCATCCGACGGGCGTAACCCACCACTCGCTCGACAACCTGACCGACGATCTCGGCTCCATCGTCTTCATTGGCCAGGTCGGGCCGGCCGATAGCCCCGTCGTCGGACCACTCATTGAGCCACACCGGCTCGTCGACACTGCCTCCAGGCGGCTCGGTGAGCTCGTCGTGGGTGTGTCTCCCACCGGCCACGATGCGGTCTCTTCTCACCTCATCCGGCAGCAGGGCCATCATCACCGAGGTCTCGATCTCGCAAGCATGTCCGTACGCCGGACTGGAAGCCCTCTCCCGGGCAATGTCGGCCGCGACCACGGCCCACATCACGGAGGCGACCATCATCCCGTGGTCGCGGCGGGCGTTGCGGGCGGCCAGACGAATGAGGTCGATGTTTCCCCCGTGACCGTTGACCACCAGCACCCGTCTCAGCCCATGATGGCGGAGACTCTCGAAGATGTCTGCCAATAGCCCGAGCATCGTGTCCGGACGCAGGGTGATCGTTCCGGCGAAACCGAGATGATGCTCCGAAAGGCCATATCCAATCAGAGGAAGCAAGACAGCATCGTCACCGAGCTCGTCAGCGACCCGACGGGCGAGCGCCTCGGCAACGCCGGAGTCGGTCATCAGCGGCAGGTGAGGCCCGTGCTGTTCCAGCGACCCCACCGGGATCACGGCCAGACCTGCCTTCGAGAGCGCCTCTTCGGCCTCGATGGTGGTCATGTGGGCAAGCTCGTTCATGCGATCTCCTCTGCGATCTGGTTCGCCGCGGCCTCCAGCACCTGAGCAACACCCCCGGCCTCAGCGATGGACAGCCTCGAGGTGGGGGCGCTGAGGCTGAGCGCCGCCTTCGGATTCGAGCCTCTGATGGGAACGGCTACACAACGACCTCCCTGCTCGTTCTCCTCGTCGTCGATGGCGTAGCCGTCGATCCGCGCCCGGGAGATCTCGGCCAGGAACGTCTCGGGGTCTGCGATCGTGCGCTCGGTTCGCGACGGCATCCCCGCCGCCTCGAGGATCGACGAGATGTGCTGGTCGTCGAGCACCATGGCGACGGCTTTGCCGAGGGCGGTGGAGTGGAGATGCTCCCGGTCTCCTT
>CAZAHX010000398.1:0-1683 GCA_964485005.1 uncultured Acidimicrobiaceae bacterium
CAAGCACGGGACCGCTCCACCCGATCCCGAAGTGTTGGTCGCCTACCGGAGACTCGACCCGAGTAACTCACCGAGACCGTTCAAGGAGTACCTCGACTCGCCCCTAATCCCATTGCCTCGCCGCCTGGTCGACTCCTCACTGCCGGCGACCGCGGTGCTGAGCGGTGAGAAGGGTGAGGCGGGCCGGCTCGATTCGTCTCTCCTGACGACTCTTCTCTTCTTGGGCGCCGGGGTGACGAGGATGGTCGGACCGCCCGGTGGGAGAACCTACTTCCGGACGGCGATGTCGGCGGGGAATCTCCATCCTGTCGAGGTCTACGTGGTCGCCGGGGAGATGGAGGGGATCCAACCCGGTGTCTACCACTTCTCCCCGCTCCAGGTGGCGCTGACACCGATTCGAGACGGCGACCATCGGAGCCGATTGGATGCAGACGCCGCGCTGAGTGTCGTCCTCACCGGGATCCCATGGCGGACGGCGTGGAAGTACGGGGAGCGCGGCTGGCGCCACCTCTACTGGGACGCCGGGACCATGCTCGCCAACATGCTCTCCGTCGCCGACGCCCACGCCATTGAGAATCGGACGGTGCTCGGCTTCGCCGACGAAGACGTGAACACCCTTCTCGGCATCGACGGGATCGAAGAGATGCCTTTGGCGATCGTCCTCCTCGGTTCCAGCGGCGAAACAGAGCCATCCCCTCCGCCGGAACTGCAGCCGGTGTCCCTGGATGTTGCTCCGGTGGCGTCGAGGCCGATCCGTCTCCCCCTCCTCGAGGAAGCGCAGATGGGGAGCAGTCTCCTCCCCGACGATGTGACGACATGGCGGGGGAGGGGAGCGGAGGTGACCAGGGACGCCGCTGATCGTGTCAGCCCTCCGACGGGTAATGCAGACCGCATCGAGCAGGTGATCCTGCGGCGCGGGTCAACCAGGGAAATGCGTCGTCGCTCCGTGCCTCGGTCTCATCTCGAATGGCCGATGGCCGCCGCCAGCAGGCTGGCGGCCCTCGATGTCGCCCCTGACGGCACTCTGCTCGACCATTTTGTCAACGTCCACGCCGTCGACGGGATGGAATCGGGGGCTTACCACCAGACAGGCGACGGCCTCGAGCTGGTCGCGAGGGTGGGCTCGCTGAGGGAGAAGAGCGCAGCGCTGTGTCTCGGCCAACCCCTGGGCGGTGACTCCGCCTACACGGTGTTTCACTGTGCTCACCTCGACCCGATCTTCGATGCACTCGGGTCCCGTGGATACCGGGTGGCTCAGCTCGAGTCGGGGATCGTCTCCGGTCGGCTGGCCCTCTGTGCCTTCGCCCTGGGTTTGGGCGCCACCGGTCTCACCTTCTTCGACGATGCGGTGTCCCGCTTCTTCGGAACCGCCGCGCAGCCGATGCTGGTGACCTCTGTCGGGGTCCCAGCGACCTCTCCGGCGCCCGCCGGCTCTCCGGGCAGCCCGGCGACGCTGAGCCGACGGCAATGATCAGCCGGCTGGGCTCGTTGCGTGGGTGACTGACCCCGTCGATTCGAGACATGCCTAGCTCCACTCCTCCCAGCGAGTCGCCCGGCCGACGCCTCTTCGAGCGCCTGACTCCTCTTCTGGCGGTGATGGGTGGGGGATTGGTCGGGTCGGCGGCCCGGGCCGGACTCGGGGAGATGGTGCCGGCCGCTCCGGGCTCCTTCCCGGGCGCGACC
>CAZAHX010000399.1:0-1679 GCA_964485005.1 uncultured Acidimicrobiaceae bacterium
ATAGAGCACCGGTCTCCGGAACCGGGTGCGCAGGTTCGAGTCCTGCCGGGGGCACTGCGCATCGAGGGGTGGAGTCGACCCGTCCCTCAGTCATCCGCCGCGGAATTTCTTGAATAGGGCCTCGGTATTGTGTCGTATCGAGACGCATGCGTTCGTGGAGGTAGTAGCGGCGGCACCGGTCGCCGAACGCGGGTAGGCCGGAGAGGCCCAGTCCAGACTGAGAGGAGACGACCATGACGCAATACTTGATCGCTTTCAACGACGAGTGGGTACCCGAGCACACGATGGAGGAGCTGCGCGAGAAGAGTGCGGCCGTGGGGACTGTGATCGAGGAGATGGAGGCCGCCGGTGTCTACGTCTTCGGTAACGGGGGCATCGACGCATCGACCGTTGTGTGCAGCGTCGAGGCCAGAGATGGGGAGCCGGTATTCACCGACGGCCCGTACGTTGAGACCAAAGAGCACCTCGGCGGCTTCACCGTGGTGGACGTCGCGGATGACGCGGCTGCGCGATACTGGGCCGGTCGGTTCGCCGTCGCGCTCGACTGGCCGCAGGAGGTGCACCGCTTCCCTCCTCCACCCGCTCAAGACGGCCACCGGACCGGCTCCGGAGAGGAGTGAACGATGCCCAGGTACATGCTGTCCGTGTACGGATCTACCGAACCCACCGAGTTCAGCGGCTACCCCTCGAAGGAAGCGATGCGGCAGGCCTTCGCCGACACCGGCGCCTTCAACGAGAAGCTGCGCAGGGATGGCCACTTCGTTTTCGCTGACGGACTGGAGTCCGCGTCGACCGCCACCACCGTCGACGGGCAGGGCGAGCAGCCCGTCTTCACCGACGGACCCTACCTGGAGACCAAGGAGCACCTCGGCGGCTTCTGGGTTATCGAGGCGGCCGACCTCGATGCGGCGCTGGCGCTCGCCGCCGAGGGGTCGAAGGCGTGCCGCGGCACGGTCGAGGTGCGTCCGTTCCAGTCTGAAGGATCCATCGCCGCGCTGCTGGAGGAGTGACGGGCCTGGCCGACGAGGAGGCGATCGCCCGCGTTCACCGCGAGGAGTGGGCGCGGCTGGTCGCCGGCCTAGCGCGCCGCTTCGGCGACCTTGATGTCGCCGAGGAAGCAACGGCCGAGGCGTTCATGGTGGCGATGGAGCGATGGCCCCGCCACGGCATGCCCCCCAATCCCGGCGGTTGGCTCGCCACCACCGCCCGCCGCAAGGCGGTCGATCGGCTCCGCCGCGAATCCAGGCGCGAAGCCAAGCATCAGGCGGCCGAGATGTTGCACGACGACACCCCTCCCGAAGCGACCGGTCCGATCGAGGACGACCGGCTCAGGCTGCTCTTCACTTGCTGCCACCCGGCGCTCGCAATGGAAGCGCGGGTGGCGCTCACCCTGCGCCTGGTCGGCGGTCTCACCGTAGGTGAGATCGCCCGCGCGTTCCTGGTGCAGGAAACCACGATGGCCCAGCGGGTCACCCGCGCCAAGGCGAAGATCAAGGCGGCGCACATTCCCTACCAAGTGCCGACGGCCGACGACATCCGCGAGCGGCTCGCCGGCGTGCTGGCGGTGGTCTATCTCATCTTCAACGAGGGCTATCTCGCCAGCGAGGGAGACGACCCGTTGCGCGTCGACCTCACCGACGAGGCGATCCGCCTGGGACGGCTGCTCCGAACGCTCCTCC
>CAZAHX010000400.1:0-1673 GCA_964485005.1 uncultured Acidimicrobiaceae bacterium
GAGCCGCCTCGAGAAATCGCGAGGGGGCTCGCACGCCACTTTCTCGAGGTAGTTAGGCCCGTATATGGGACTAACTACCGGAGGTTTTCAGACCCAGTCCCGGGGTTTCGACCGCACCATTTCGAGCAGGGCGGCCTCGGGAGATCCGGGCTGGGGCTCGTGCCCGTAGGGCCACCGCGCCCTCGGAGGCAATGACGCCAGGATCGACTCGACCCGCCCTGAGGTCTCCAGACCGAACCGTGTCCCCCGGTCCCAAATCAGGTTGAACTCGGCGTAGCGGCCACGACGGATCTCGTGCCACTCCCGCTCGGGGTCGCCGTAGGGCATGTTCACCCGAAGCTCGAGGATGGGGATGTAGGCCTCGGTGAGCGCCTCTCCCAGGGCCACTTGGAACTCCCACACCTCTTCGAGACGCTCAGTGAGGTGATCGAAGAACAGGCCGCCCACCCCGCGGGCCTCGCCCCGGTGGGGGAGATAGAAGTACTCGTCACATGCACTCTTCCACGCCTCGTGGTCGGCGACGTCGTGGGTGTCGCAGACCTCCTTCAGAACCCGGTGGAAGTGGGCCGCATCCGACTCGTAGAGGTAGTAGGGAGTGAGGTCGGCACCACCTCCGAACCAGGCGACATCGGCGTCGGTCTCGAAGTAGCGCAGGTTGGCGTGGAATGTCGGGGCGTGCGGATTGAGAGGATGCACGATGATGGACACGCCGGTGGCATAGAACTCCTTGCTATCCATCGCCAGCCGTTCGGAGAGACGAGGAGGGGTCTCCCCCGACACGGCCGAGAAGTTCACCGCCGCCTTCTCGATGTGCGAGCCCGCGGTGAGGATCCTGGTGACGCCTCCGCCCCCGCCCGGTCTCTGCCAAGTGTCCGACACGAAGCTCGTCGTCCCGTCCAGATCCTCGATGGCGGCGCAGAACTCTCCCTGGATCTGGCGATAGGACGCCTCGACCGCGGCACGATCCAACGAACCCGATCCGGGGGTACGGTTGGCGCTCAATGGCCCGAACCCCCGCCGAGCTCACCGGGAGCGAGCTCGAATTCCTCTCGAATCGACATCTGGGGACTCTGAGCACGGTACGAGTGGACGGAACGCCTCACGTCGTCGCGATCGCGTTCGGCTACGACCAGCGCTCCGGTGTGGTCCGCATCATCACCTCGGACCGCACCCAGAAGGTCAGGAACGTGGAGCGCAACGGCATGGCCGTGGTGTGCCAGGTCGACGGGAGACGCTGGCTCTCCATGGAAGGCAGGGCTCGGGTCCGACGCGAGCCCGAGGCCGTCGATGACGCCGTCTCCGCCTTCGAGGCACGCTACCGGCCCGCCCGTGAGAACCCGCACCGGGTAGCCATCGAGATAGTCGTGGACCGGGTGCTGGGCGGGGCCTGAAGCGCTCAAGCGACTTTGCGGATCATGTCGGCGACCGCCGCGACCCAATCGGGGTCCGCATTGACACAGGGGACGAGGAGCAGGTCCTCTCCCCCGAGGGACGCCCACTGCGCCCTGAGACGGATGCCGATCTCCTCCAGTGTCTCCAGGCAGTCGGCGGTGAACGAAGGTGTCAGCACCGCCAGTCTCCGGACACCGGCCTCGCGAAGAGCGGAGATCTCGACGTCGGTGTAGGGCTCGATCCACTTCTGCCCGGCGAGGCGTGACTGGAAAGTCGTGCTG
>CAZAHX010000401.1:0-1671 GCA_964485005.1 uncultured Acidimicrobiaceae bacterium
CGCAGGGGTTCATCATCCCGAAGTAGCTCATGTCGGGGTGGAGGTTGAGGGCGAACCCGTGCATGGTCACCCGGCGCGACACCCTGATCCCGATCGCCGCCACCTTGCCCCGCTCGGTCCACACCCCGGTGAAGCCCTCCTCACGCCAAGCCTCGACTCCGAAGTCGCCGGCGGTGCGGATCAGCACCTCCTCGAGCCGACGGACATAGGGCACAATCTGCTTGGGGTCTTCGAGAGTGAGGATCGGGTAGCCCACCAGCTGGCCAGGTCCGTGGAAGGTGATGTCCCCGCCCCGATCGATGTGATGGACCTCGGCGCCGTTGCCCTCGACGGTGGACGGGTCGACGAGGAGGTTGTCCCGGCTCCCGTTGCGGCCGATGGTGAACACCGGGGGGTGCTCGAGCAACAACAGATAGTCGTCGGCGGTCCTGCCCCGCACCTTGCCCTCGTGGAACGCCCGCTGCAGATCCCAGGCCTCGGCGTAGGGGATCCTCCCCAGCCAACGAGTGCGCAGCAGGGTCAAGCCAGCTCCTGGTTCCAATCCCAGGTCTCGATGTTCTCCTTGATCCGGTTGAGGAAGAGGACCGCAGTGGAACCGTCGAACGCTCGATGGTCCCAGGAGAACCCGAGATAGCCGATGTGGCGGATGGCGATGGTGTCCTGACCCTCGGGGGTGGTCACCACCGTGGCCCGCTTGGTGATGGTCTCGGTGGAGAGGATGGCCACATTGGGCACGTTGATGATCGGCGCCGACATGAACGAGCCGAACGGCCCCGGGTTGGTGATGGTGAACGTCGACCCGGTGAGATCGTCCAGCTCCAGCTTCCCGGCACGGGCCCGCTCGGCGAGCTCCCGGATCTCACGGGCGATGCCCACGAGGCGCAGCCCGTCGGCATTGCGCACCCTGGCCACGATCAGCCCGCCCTGGTCGAGATCGATGGCGATCCCCAAGTCGACTTTCTTGTGATAGACGGCTTTCTTGTTCTCCAGGTCGAGACTGCTGTTGACCACCGGGTAGGCCTTGAGGGCGTCGATGGTGGCCCGGGCGATGAACGGCAGGAAGGTGAGGGAGAAGCCCTCACTCTTCTTGAACTCCTCCTTGTGCTTCTGCCTCACCCGCTCCAATCGCTCGTAGTCGACCTCCACCGAGGTCCAGACATGGGCCGCGGTCGACTTGGCCTTGGCCATGTTCTCGGCGATCCGCACCCGAATTCGGTCGAGGTCGACCTCCTCGCCGGGGACCGCCGCCGCCTTCTCCGCCGGCTCTTTGGCAGGCTCTTTGGCCGGCTCCTTGGGTGCCTCTTCCTTTTTTGCGGGCTCCTTGGGCGGCTCGGCCTTTGCCGCCGGCTTCTCCGCCGGAGCCGCTTGCAGATGGGCTTCGACGTCCTTGCGGGTTATCCGTCCCCCGGCGCCGGAGCCTTCGACCGCGCTGAGGTCGATCTCGTGCTCGCGCACCATTTTGCGCACCACCGGGGAGAGGAGTTGGCGTCGTGGCGCCCCCGGGTGGGGCTCGGCGAAGAACTCTTCGACCCGATCCGCACTGGGCTCGGCTCTCTCGGCCTTCTCCCCCGCCTCGAACCCGGTGTCGGGACCGGCCGGGGTCTCCGAGCCGGGATGCATCTCGAAATCCTCGTCGGGCTCCGGCTCCTCTTCCTCGGCGGCAGGCTCCTC
>CAZAHX010000402.1:0-1666 GCA_964485005.1 uncultured Acidimicrobiaceae bacterium
GAGTTCCAGTCGAAGCTGACCCTGATGTCGGAGTCACTGCGCAACGACGGGCGGATCTGGGTTCCGAAGCGAGCGAACGACGACCGGTCACCCGACCAGATCCCCGAGTCGGAGCGGGACTACTTCCTGGAGAGGATGTACCCCGCGTTCGGGAACCTGGTGCCCCGGGATGTCGCCTCCCGGGCGGCGAAGCGGGTGGTCGACGGGGGCAAGGGGGTCGGGCCCCTCGACAACGGGGTCTATCTGGACTTCGGCGATGCCATGGAGCGGCTCGGCGAGGAGACCGTCGGGGAGCGGTACGGCAACCTCTTCGAGATGTACAACCGGATCACCGACGAGAACCCCTATCGAGTGCCGATGAGGATCTACCCCGCCCCCCACTACACCATGGGAGGCCTGTGGGTCGACTACGACCTGATGACCACCATCCCCGGGCTGTACTGCATCGGGGAGGCCAACTTCTCCGACCACGGGGCCAATCGCCTTGGCGCCTCGGCTCTCATGCAGGGGCTGGCCGACGGCTATTTCATCCTCCCCAACACGATCGGCGACTATCTCTCCGAGTTTCTCAACCAAGACCCGGTGCCGGCGGACGACCCCGTCTTCGAGGAGGTCGAGGCCGAGGTCTCACAGCGGGTCGCCGGTTACCTGGAGGCCAACGGTCAGCGCACAGTGGACTGGTTCCACCGTGAGCTGGGCAAGATCATGCTCGACCAGTGCGGAATGGTGCGAAGCGAGGCCGGGCTGCAGAAGGCCCTCTCCGACATCCCCGCGCTGTACGAGGAGTTCGTCGCCGACGTGAAGGTGGTGGGCCCTTCCGACACCCTCAACCAGGGTCTGGAGAAGGCAGGGCGAGTCGACGACTTCTTCCAACTCGCCCAGGCGATGTGTCTCGACGCGCTCACGCGCGACGAGTCATGCGGTGCCCATTTCCGCGAGGAGTACCAGAACGACGAGGGCGAGGCGGTTCGCGACGACGAGAACTTCGCCCATGTCGCGGTGTGGGAGTGGACCGGCGACCCCTCCCGGCCGGAGCGGCACACCGAGGAGCTCGAGTTCGAGTTCGTGGAGCCCACCGCGCGGAGCTACAAGTGAACCTCATCCTCCAGGTGTGGCGTCAGCCCGGGCCGGAGGCAGAGGGGAGGTTCGTCGTCTACCAGGTGGAGGACATCTCCCCCGAGATGTCCTTCCTCGAGATGCTCGACGTGCTCAACGAGCGTCTCACCCGCCAGGGCGACGAGCCGGTGGCCTTCGACGACGATTGCCGGGAGGGGATATGCGGAAGTTGCGGCCTGATGATCAACGGCCAGGCGCACGGCCCCCAACTCGGGACGGCCACCTGCCAGCTGCACATGCGGAAGTTCTCCGACGGGGCCACTGTCGTCATCGAGCCCTGGCGGGCCGCCGGGTTCCCCCTGGTCAAGGATCTGGTGGTCGACCGCTCCTCTTTCGACCGCATCATCGAGGCCGGCGGCTACATCTCGATAAACACCGGATCGGCCCCCGACGCCAACCTGATGCCGGTCCCCAAGCCGGTGGCCGACACCGCCTTCGACGCGGCCGCCTGCATCGGCTGCGGGGCATGTGTCGCCGCCTGTCCCAACGGGGCCGCCCAGTTGTTCACCGCAGCCAAGATCTCGCATCTCAACCTGATGCCCCAGGGCCA
>CAZAHX010000403.1:0-1649 GCA_964485005.1 uncultured Acidimicrobiaceae bacterium
TCCCGGGAGATGCCCTTGCCGTAGACGATGTCGAACTCGGCCTGCCGGAACGGCGGGGCCACCTTGTTCTTCACCACCTTGACCCGGACCCGGGACCCGATCACCTCGGTCCCGTCCTTGAGGTTGTCGATCTTGCGGACGTCGAGCCGGACGCTGGAGTAGAACTTCAGCGCCCGTCCCCCCGGGGTGGTCTCAGGGCTGTTGTGGACCACCACCCCGTCGGCCAGGTAGTTGTGGCTGCCCTCCACCTCGATGTCGAAGCGGTGGGTGTTCCGACCGCGAGGCTTCTCGTGGATCCGGAGGATCGGCATCGGCATCAGCTCGTAGCGCGCCGGCGCAAACACCGGCTCGACCGAGAATCGCCCCCGGAACCTCGGGAGGAGCTTGTAATCCATCGAGGGATGGACGAACGGAGCGATGAGAGCCTGGAGCTTGGCCGTCTCCGCCGTGGGGAACTGGAGGTAGGAGACCCTGGCCTGCCCGCGAGTGACAAGCCTCGCTGCGATCCCCCAGTCGTCGGCAAGGTACGCTCGCAGGCGCTCACGGCTCGACGGCTCCATCGCCTCCACGCAGATCTCGGCTCGACCGCTCCCACCCCGAGTGCGCTCCTGGAGACCCTTGCTTCGGACGGTGAAGGTGGCGTCGTCCATGTACCAGATCGCCAGGGAGAGCGGCGTGAGGGCCTTCAGGTACTCCTCGCTGAACACCTTCTTGCCACCCACGTACACCGCCTCGCGGAGCTCAGCTAGTTCCGGAAGCGGTGAAAGGTCATAGAACACCGCGTTCTTGGCGTTCGTCGAGCGCGACACGCCGATGTTCTCGAACAATGAGGCCTTCCAGTCACCGTACGCGGCCTGCTTCTGCCCATGGCCGAACCGGAACCGAGCCGCAAGCCCGTTCTGATTGCGGGACAGTGCACCATCCCCCATCAGCCCGCCGAGCACCACCTGCCACTGGAGATCGGAGAGCCGGCGTGGGACCGCCTGCATCACCCGATCGCCGACCCGGAGCTCCTGAGCCTCCTTCCAGCTGGCCGGGGTGCGGATCTTGTGGTTCGGCGTGCAGCCGAACTGCGACCGTCCGTTCCCCGACGGCTTGGCCACCGTGAACTGCAAGAACCGGTCGGTGCGACCGTTGTCGAACCAGTTGACGACGCACCTGGGCACGACCTCTCCCCGCTCCGGGTCGTAGGAGAGGACCTTCACCGGCATCCGATGGTTCACGATCTTATCGATGCGCTCCTTGGTTCCGTCGGCCAAGGTGACTCTCGTATCGCCTGTGAAGCAGCCGAAGAGGACGCCGATCTTCTCCCGGAGCTGGTTGATGAACACCGCGGTGGTGTCGAACCGGGACAGCGAGCCGGAGAGCTTCCGCATGGCCTGGGACATCAGCCGGGCCTGGAGGCCGACGTGGGCGTCGCCCATCTCGCCCTCGATCTCGGCCCGGGGGACCAGCGCCGCCACGGAGTCCACCACGATGAGGTCGAGGGCCCCCGAGCGCACCAGCATGTCGGCGATCTCCAGGGCCTGCTCCCCCGAGTCGGGCTGCGAGACCAGCAGCTCGTCCACGTTCACCCCGAGGGCCTTGGCGTACACCGGGTCGAGGGCGTGCTCGGCGTCGATGAACGCGGCGATGCCGCCGTGGGCCTG
>CAZAHX010000404.1:0-1635 GCA_964485005.1 uncultured Acidimicrobiaceae bacterium
TACGCGTGGGTCCTGCGGATCTGCCCGGCGGGGAGGGCCGCGCGGATCAGGTCGAGAGGTGTTCTCTCCACTTGTTGTCGATCACCGAGAGCATCACGGATTTCTCGACCCGAGGCATGACTTCCTTGCCCAACTCCTCTTCCCGCTCCTGATAACGAGTCAGGGCCTCGTCGACGGCGAAGTCGATGACGTCGTCGATGTCGAAGGAATCGTCGAACTGGGAGATGTCGATCTTCGTCGGATAGAACTGCTCGAGCTCGCGTTTGAGGTCATCCCAATCCCAGTCGCCTTTGGCCACACCTTCGAAGTGCATCTCGACCACTCCCGAGACGGCGTCCTCGATCCAGTCGTCGATCAGGTCCTCCGCTGCGGTGCCCTCGAGGATCGTCTTCCTCCACGCGTAGATGTTCTCGCGCTGGGTGTTCATCACCTCGTCGTACTTGAGGACGTTCTTCCTTATCTCGAAGTTCTGCGACTCCACCTGGCGCTGGGCGCGCTCGATCGATTTGGAGACCATCTTGGCCTCGATGGGCTGATCCTCGGGGAGGTTGAGCCGCTCCATGATCCCGGATACCCACTCGCCCTGGAAACGGCGCATCAAGTCGTCCTCGAGGGAGAGGTAGAAACGGCTCTCACCGGGGTCGCCTTGGCGCCCGGAACGGCCTCGCAGCTGGTTGTCGATGCGCCGTGAATCGTGACGCTCCGTGCCCACGACGTAGAGACCTCCGGCCTCGATCACCTTCTGCTTGTCGGGGCGGATCTGCGCCGCGTACTCCTCGGTCAGCTTCTTCTCGAGGTCCTCGTAGGAGGGGTCTTCCGGACCCACGCCGCGACGCTTCAGCTCCATCTTGGCCATTCCCTCCGGGTTGCCCCCGAGCATGATGTCGACGCCACGGCCCGCCATGTTGGTGGCCACGGTGACCGCCGCGGGACGGCCGGCCTGGGCGATGATCTCGGCCTCCCGGGCGTGATGCTTGGCGTTGAGCACCTCGTGCTTGACGCCTTCCTTGGTGAGCAGGTCGGAGAGGATCTCGGAGCGCTCGATGGAGATGGTGCCCATCAGCACCGGCTGGCCCCTCTCGTGACGCTCCTTGACGTCCTCGATGAGGGCGGAGAACTTCCCGGCCTCGGTCTTGTAGACGAGATCGCCCTGGTCGAGGCGGGCGATCGGCTCGTTGGTCGGGATGACCGTGACCTCGAGGCCGTAGATCGAGGCGAGCTCGGCGGCCTCGGTCTCCGCGGTGCCGGTCATGCCGGCGAGCTTTTCGTAGAGCCGGAAGTAGTTCTGGAGCGTGATCGTGGCGAGAGTCTGGTTCTCCTCCTTGATCGTCACTCCTTCCTTGGCCTCGATCGCTTGATGGAGCCCTTCGCTGTAACGACGCCCCTCTAGAACACGACCCGTGAACTCGTCGACGATCTTCACCTCACCCCGGTCGACCAGGTACTGGTTGTCGCTGTGATAGAGGGCCTCGGCCTTGAGGGATGTCTCGAGATGATGAACGAAGTCGACCGCGGCGTGGTCGTAGAGGTTCTCTACGCCCAGGATCTGCTCCACGCGGGCGACGCCATCCTCGGTCACGAGGACCTGGCGCTTCTTCTCGTCGACCTCGTAGTGGACGTCGGGTTGGAGCCGTC
>CAZAHX010000405.1:0-1621 GCA_964485005.1 uncultured Acidimicrobiaceae bacterium
TCCTCGGTCCACAGATGGCATGCCGCCCACTGCGCGGTTGCGATCTCGACGGGGAGGGGGTCTTCGACCCGGCAGATGTCCATCACGTGAGGGCAGCGGGCCGCGAAGGGACATCCAACCGCAGTGGCTCTCGGGTCGGGGAGCTCTCCGGGGATGGCCCGAAGCCGGTCGGTGCGAACCTCGACTCGAGGGACGGATTCGAGCAGTGCTCTCGTGTACGGATGAGCCGGCTCGGAGATCACCCGGTCGGCCGGCCCGGTCTCGCAGACCTCACCGGCGTACAAAACGAGGATCCGGTCTGCGTACTGGGACACGAGGGCTATGTCGTGGGTGATGAGCAGCAGACTGATGTCCCGGCTGCGGGCGAGGTCGACGAGCTCGCTGAGGATCTGCTCCTGGGTGGTGGTGTCGAGGGCGGTGGTTGGCTCATCGGCGATGAGGAGCTGGGGCTGGGCGGCGAGCGCCATCGCGATCATCACCCGCTGGTTCATCCCTCCGGAGAGCTCGAACGGATACTGGCGTACCACCCTTTTCGGATCGGGGATCCCCACAGTGGTCAGGACTCTGACCACCGTGTCTTCCACGTCCTCCCGGGGGATGCCGATGGTCCTCAGCGTCTCCCGCATCTGATAGCCCACCGTGAGGACCGGGTTTAGCGAAGCCGACGGGTTCTGAAAGATCATCGCCACCGACCGGCCTCGCAGCTGTCGCATCCGACGGTCGCTTACCTGGACCACGTCCTCACCGGCGAGGAGGATCTCTCCCGAGGTGATTCGACCGGGCGGGTCGACCAGCTGAACGATGGCCGCGGCCGTGACCGACTTCCCTGAACCGCTCTCTCCGACCATGCCCAGTATCTCGCCTCGCATCAGATCGAAGCCGACGTCCCGAACCGCGGAGATCTTCCCGCCCTTGTCTGGGAACTCGACGCTCAGGTTCCTGACCCGCAACAGCGGCGGTGTCTCGTCTGGCTCGTCCTCTCTCCGGGTTGGCCCCGGCCCTAGTCGTCTGAACCCGCCTTTGGCGCCTACCGGGTCGATGAACTTGGCGACCCCGTCTCCGAGCAGGTTGATGCTGAGCACCGTGAGCACGATGGCGACACCGGGGAGTATCGGCAGCCAGGGCGACACCACCATGTTCCGTCGCCCCTCGGCGAGAATCCCACCCCAGGTGGCCGCGGGTGGGGGGAGGCCGAGGCCGAGGAAGCTGAGGGTCGACTCCATGATGATCAGGAATCCGAAGTCAAGGAGCGCGATCACCGGGACCACCTGCCACACAGAGGGGAACACGTAGGTGAACAGTCGCCTCCACTTGGACGCCCCGATCGCCCGCGCCGCGGCCACGTAGTCCTTCTCCTTCTCGGCGATCACCCGGCTGCGCACCACGCGTGCGTAGATGATCCATCCCGGGATGCCGAGCACCACGATGACGTGCCATGCGCTGCGATTCGCCACCACCCCGAGCACGGCGATCGCCAGGAGGATGAACGGAAATGCCAACTGGACATCCCCGAGCCGCATGATGATCGAGTCGATACGGCCGCCGAAGAAGCCGGCGAGGAGTCCCGTGATCAGACCGAGACTCGAGCCGAGCAGCATGGCGAAGAAGCTGATGACGAGTG
>CAZAHX010000406.1:0-1592 GCA_964485005.1 uncultured Acidimicrobiaceae bacterium
CGATCTTGTTCTCCGTCTCCTCCAACTGCTCCTGGAGGTTGTTGAAGTTCTCCGACGCTCTCAGCTCCGGGTAGTCCTCGGCGACCGCGAACAGCTGGCGGAGCGCCTGGGTGAGGAAGTTCTCCGCCTGCGCCTGCTCCGCGGGGCCTTCGGCCGCCTGGGCCCCGGCGCGAGCGCGGGCCACGTTCTCGAAGGTGGCCTGCTCGTGGCGGGCGTATCCCTTGACGGTCTCCACCAGGTTGGGAATGAGATCCCACCGCCGCTGCAGCTGCACCTCGACCTGGCCCCAGGCATTGTCGACCCGGTTGCGATCCCGCACCAGGCTGTTGTAGATGACGATCACGAAGACCGCGACGACGGCGACGATTGCGAGGATGATCCACTCCATGAGGCGGAGAGCCTAACGCTGATCCATGCCGGGGGGTTTGAGGGGGGTCGTCCCCCCTCAGTGGTCAGAGGCCTAACGCTATGGGGGTGGCGGGAGCCCGTCGACCGCTGCGGACCAATCCGCGGGGAGCTCCACGGCCGACGGACGCGACATCAAGCGGAGGTAGAGGTCTGAGCCCGTTCCCGTGACCATGCTCGTCGCGGTCCCTCCCCCGTATACCCAGGACCGCGAGAGGTCCACGGCCTCGACCCCGAGTGGCTGCAATTCGGTGTTTCCGAGCCGCGGCAGCCACATTTCCCCGAATTCGTCCAGCCCTGACTCGGCCACGCGGTCGGTGAGGGGCTCGGTCTCACCGAAGGCGTGGAAGGCGTCCCAGCGGTGGATTCCCGTCTCGATCACCATCCTTCGCTCCCAGATGCCGAGGTTTGGCGTCGGAGCGAACCCCCAAACAGATGTATCCGGGTCTGCCACCTCCAGAACCTGCAGCATCTCCTCGAGCGTCTCCTCATACCACTCGAGCGGGTCCTTGCCATCGGGGAGACGCGGGGCGGAAATCCTCTCCTGGGGAAAGTCGCGGCAAATGACGACGGTGCGCCCATGAATCGAAGCGGTGTGTGACGCCAGTTCGGCGAGGGTCCAGTCGGGGTACTGGGGCACGAGCCGCCCCGGATCGCGCCGGGCCGCTTCTCCCAGTCTCCTCCCCTCCGACTCGATGGAGGCGAGGTTCTCAGCCCAGAGCACGACGCATCGCCTCACCCATTCCCGACGGGGTGTCGGCGACGACGATCCCGGCGTCGATCATCGCCTCGATCTTGGCCTCGGCGGTGCCCTTGCCCCCGGATACGATGGCCCCGGCGTGGCCCATCCGCTTCCCGGGAGGTGCAGTGGTCCCGGCGATGAAACCGGCCACCGGCTTGGTCATCTCCTTGGCGACGAACTCCGCCGCCGTCTCCTCGGCGGTCCCCCCGATCTCCCCGATCATGATCACCCCCTCGGTCTCCTCGTCGTCCTCGAAGAGACGGAGGACCTCGACGAAGCTGGTCCCGTTGACCGGGTCGCCCCCGATGCCGACCGCGGTGGTCTGCCCCAGGCCGAGCCGGGTGAGCTGATGCACCGCCTCGTAGGTGAGAGTCCCCGATCGGGAGACCACGCCGATGCGCCCCCTGCGATGGATGTAGCCGGGCATGATCCCGATCTTGCACTC
>CAZAHX010000407.1:0-1585 GCA_964485005.1 uncultured Acidimicrobiaceae bacterium
TTTGAGCCAGAGACTGGAGTCCCGGGAGCTGGCACCGCAACGGGGGAAGATCTTCGACCGCAACGGGGAGCTCCTCGCCATGACGGTCGAGTCGCAGAGCATCTACGCCGTGCCCGAGCAACTCGAAGAGCCGCTCTGGGTCGCCCAGCAGATCGGAGGTCTCCTCGGGGTGGACACCGAGCGGCTCTACCAACGTCTGACCGAGGACACCGGCTTCGTCTACATCAAGCGGCAGGTAGAGGGGGTGCGCGCCGAACAGGTCCTCGATCTCGGCATCAGAGGTGTCTATGCCCATCCAGAGCCCACGAGGGTCTACCCGGCCGGTCCGGTGGCGAGCCACGTCACCGGCTTCGTGAACATCGACGGGGTCGGCATGGAGGGTCTGGAGCTGATGTACGACGAGGACCTGACCGGAGTGCCCGGCAAGGCCGTCTTCGAGCGGGACCTTGCCGGGAGGGTCATCCCCCAGGGACTCAGTGAGATCGTCCCTGCCCGGCCCGGCAGCGATCTCAACACGACCATCGACCTGCCTCTCCAGTATCAGTCCCAACAAGCCTGCGGCGACGCCTTGGAGCGCACCGGGGGCGCCTCTTGCTGGGTGCTGGTCCTCGCCGTCGAGACCGGTGAGGTCCTGGCGATGGCCGGAGCTCCCGCCTTCGATCCCCAGACCCGCCAGACCATCGACCCTCGGTGCGACGAGGCCGAGGACCCAGCCGCCTGTCGGATGTTCTCCAACTTCATCATCCGGGGGATATACGAGCCGGGCTCGACCCAAAAGCTGATCACGGTGGCTGCCGCCCTCGATGTCGGGGAGGTTCAGATAGGCACAGTGATCCCCCAGGTCGACGATGTCCTGGAACTCCTGGAGGGCGCGTGTAGTTCCGGTGATGGCGAGGTGTACGGCTGCTACCACGATTTCGATCCCCACGAGACCCGCGACATGAGCGTGGCCGAGGTCTTCACCCAATCCTCCAACATCGGGACGATCAAGGTCGCCGAGCGACTGGGCCAGGATCGGTTGGTGGAGTACATCGAGGCCTTTGGGCTCGGCTCCCAGACCGGCATCGACTACACGGTCGAGGCGCCCGGGGTGCTGCGCTTCGACGCCGGATGCCAGACCTGTCTGGCCTCGGCAGCCATCGGCTACTCGGTCGCGGTAACCCCGCTGCAAATGGCCGCCGCCTATGCCGCGGTCGGTAACGACGGTGTCTGGGTGGCCCCCCACATCGTGTCGTCATTGGTCGATGTGGACGGGCATACCGAAGTCGCTTCATTGGAGAACCGGCGGGTGGTGTCGCCGGGGACCGCCCTGCTCATGAGGGAGCTGCTGGCATCGGTGGTCGAGCACGGGACCGGCGGCAACGCCGCCGTCGCCGGATACCGGGTGGGTGGCAAGACCGGCACCGCCAACAAGCTGGGCGCCGACGGCCAATACACCGACAAGACCAGGGCATCATTCGTGGGGATGGCGCCCATCGACGACCCGAAAGTGGTGGTGGCCGTCCTGGTCGATGCCCCGGCCCACAAGTTCCGCACCGGCAACCTGGCTGCGGCGCCGGTGTTCGCCGAGGTCATGGAACAGGCC
>CAZAHX010000408.1:0-1584 GCA_964485005.1 uncultured Acidimicrobiaceae bacterium
GCGGTGCTGCTCAGCCACCACGGGACCATCGCCGACCAGTTGGCCCGGCCGCCCGCTGAGGAACCGGCCCCCGCCCCCTCCATCACGCCGGTCACCATCGACGAGACGAGTGGGCCCCGACCGCAACCGGACCGCGAGTTCAACAACGGTCTCGGCGGGTTCGCCGCCGACGGCGGCGAGTACGTGGTGGTGTTGGGAGAAGACCAATGGACCCCCGCTCCCTGGATCAACGTCGTCGCCAACTCCAGCTTCGGGTTCTGCGTCTCGGAGTCGGGGTCCGCCTACAGCTGGGCCGGAAACAGCCGGGAGAACCAGCTGACTCCCTGGTCCAACGATCCCGTCTCCGACCGTTCCGGCGAGGTGCTCTACGTTCGAGACGAGGAGAGCGGGGAGCTGTGGGGACCCACCGCGCTGCCGATTCGGGACGACACCGCTTCGTACCTGGCCCGTCACGGCCCCGGTTACTCCGAGTTCGAGCACACCTCCCGGGGGATCGCACTTCACCTCCATCAGACCGTTCCCCTGGAGGATCCGCTCAAGATCTCCCGGCTGCGGCTTCGTAACCTGACCGACCGCCGCCGTCGTCTCTCCGTCGCCGCCTACGTGGAGTGGGTGCTCGGAACGACCAGATCGGTCTCGTCGATGCAGATCGTGACCGAACGAGATGAGGAGACCGGCGCCATGCTGGCCCGCAACCCCTGGAACGTCGACTTCGGGGAACGGATCGCCTTCGCCGACCTCGGAGCCGGCGACGTCGCCGCCACCGCCGACCGGGCCGAGTTCCTGGGCAGACACGGCAGCGTCGACGACCCGGAGGCACTCAGACTGAACCGGCCACTGTCCGGGGCGGCCGGAGTGGGGTTCGACGCCTGCGCAGCAATGAAACGCCCCGTGGTGTTGGGCCCGGGCGAGGAGACCGAGGTTGTGTTCCTGCTCGGCCAGGGTGAGGACCAGGCGGAGGCCAGGGCCCTCGTGGAGCGTTATCGCCGGACCGACCTGGAGGAGGTGAGGGCCGAGGTGGCGACCCGGTGGAGTGACATCCTGGGCACGATCCGGGTGAAGACCCCCGACCGCTCCTTCGACTTGATGGTCAATCAGTGGCTGCTCTACCAGACTCTCGCCTGCCGGGTGCTGGGGCGGACCGCGTTCTACCAGTCGGGCGGGGCCTACGGCTTCCGCGACCAGTTGCAGGACGTCATGGCCCTGGTGACACCGATGCGGGATGTGACGAGGGAGCATCTGATTCGAGCCGCCGGACACCAGTTCGAAGAGGGAGATGTCCTCCACTGGTGGCACGAGCCGTCGGGCAAGGGGGTGAGAACCCGCATCTCCGATGACTATCTGTGGCTCCCCTACGCCGTGGCCCAATACGTGGAGGTGACCGGGGACCACGACCTGCTCGACCAGGTCGTCCCCTATCTCAGCGGCCCCGAGCTGGCCCCGGGTCAGGACGAGGCCTTTTTCACCCCGGAGCGGTCGGCGACGGAAGGCACCATCTTCGATCACTGCCGACGGGCCCTCGACCGTGGCCTCTCCAGGCTGGGTGAGCGGGGCCTGCCCCTCATCGGCACCGGCGACTGGAAC
>CAZAHX010000409.1:0-1578 GCA_964485005.1 uncultured Acidimicrobiaceae bacterium
ACCGTGGCCAGTGCCATGAGGAGCCCACCGACGGCTCCGGCGATGATCGCCATCAGCATGCCGACCCAGGGATTGCCTGTCAGGAGGGTGCCGTACGCACCGAACCAGGTGCCGAACACCAGCAGGCCCTCGAGACCGATGTTGACGATCCCCGCCCGCTCCGAGAACAACCCGCCGAGGCCTGCAAGGAGGATCGGGATCGACCATGCGACTGCGATCCTCCAGGTACCGGACGAGGTGAGGTCATTGGTGGGTAGTCGGGCGAACCTCTCGGTGAGCGCAAGCAGCATCACTCCCCCGATTCCAAGCAGAAGCCACCTGACCTGGATGTTCGGTACCGACCGGATCCAGCTGCGGGTGATCGGCCCCATCTCCGGGGTCTCTTTGACGGGATGGCCGCTCATCGTTCCTCCCCCACGAGAGCGGCCGCTGCCCTGGCATCCTGGACCCGCTTGTAGCGCTCGGCGATCGAGTAGGCGACCACCACTGCCAGGATCACCACACCCTGGATGATCGCCACGATCTCACGAGGAGCGTCACCACGCACCTCGAGGATCCCCGATGCACGACTGAGCCATCCGAAGAGGAGAGCGCCCACCGCGATGCCGGCGGCGTGGTTTCGCCCGAGTAGAGCCACCGCGATCCCAGCGAATCCCAGACCCTGGGGGAATCTCAGGCTGTAGGCGTGGGATTCCCCGAGGAGGATCGGAAGGCCGACCAGACCGGCCACCAGCCCCGAGAGCGCCATGGCGATCACGACCGTCCGCTTGGGGTCGACACCGCTGACCTCGGCCGCCGATGGGTTGAAGCCGGTCGCCCGGAGATCGAATCCCAGCCGAGTGCGGTTGATCAGAAGGTGATATCCGATCCCAACCGCGATCGCAACCAGGACGAAACCCCATAGGGCCGAACGAGTTGCCTGGCCGGTGACCGCTTCCACAACGGGCGACAGCGACGGGAACCACCCTGATTGGGGGATCTCCTTGAGCTTCGTATCGAGACCCGGGTCGGGGACGTCCCAACGTCCCAGAAGGAACGAGACCACCCCGCCAACCGCGATGGCGTTGAGCATGATCGTCGAGATGACCTCGTGGACGTTTCTGGTCACTTTCATCAACCCGGCCAGGCCCGACCAGAAAGCGCCGACGGCCATGGCCACCAGAATGATGATGGTCACATGCAGCACGGGCGCAGTGCTGATCTGCGAACCTACCTGGGCCGCTATGAACGCCGCCAGTATGTACTGGCCCTCGACCCCGATGTTGAACAGGTTCATTCGGAACCCGATGGCGACCGCCACCCCCGACAGATAGAGCGGAGTGGCCCAATTGATCGTCTCCACCAGGGTGTTCAGTCGGGTCCCGTATGAGGCGACGTTGCCGAAGGCATCGAAAGGGTCAGCACCGGAGATGACCAGCACCACTCCCGACACGACCACCGAGAACAGGACTGCGGCAATCGGAGGGGCAACTGCCAGGGCCTTGCTCCTCATGCGGTTCCGACCTGCGCGCCGGTCATGTAGGACCCCAGCTCACGGGGAGTCACCTCGCCGGGATCGAGATCAGCCACGAGACGACC
>CAZAHX010000410.1:0-1575 GCA_964485005.1 uncultured Acidimicrobiaceae bacterium
CGAGGAGGAGTTCGGCGTCGACGTGGTCGAGGACTTCTACGACTCCAACGAGGCGTTGCTGGCCCGGCTGCAGTCTGGCGCTGTCTACGACCTCACAGTTCCCTCTGACTACATGATCGCCATCATGATCGAGGAGGGAGTGTTGATGGAGCTGCAGAAAGAAGCCATCCCCAATGTCACCAACCTCGATCTGTTTTTTGCCGACCCCCCCTTCGACCCGGGCGGTGTCTACTCCGCCGCCTACCAGTGGGGCACCACCGGTCTCGGTGTGAACATGGATGTGGTCGGTGAGGACTTCGAGCCGAGCTGGGCGCTGGTCTTCGATCCCGAGCTGGTCGCGGAGTACCCGGGCGGCATCTCCCTGCTCAACGATCCCCGGGAGACGATGGGCGCCGCCCTCATGTATCTCGGTTACTCGATGAACAGCACCAGCGAGGCCGAGCTGCAGGAGGCGGCCGACTTGATCACCGGAGTCAGGGATCACATCGCCGCTTTCGACAGCGACACCTATGCCGAGCTTCTCGTCAATGGCGAGGTCGCCGTCTCCCATGGGTTCTCGGGCGGATATCTCACCGCCATCGAGGACTGGGAGACCCACACCTATGTGATCCCCCAGGAGGGGGCCACCGTGTGGACCGACAACATGGCGATCCCGGCCAACGCCGAGCATCCGTGCACGGCCCATGCCTTCATCAACTTCCTCCTCGATGCGGAGAATGGAGCGGCCCTCACCAACTGGAACTACTACGCCAGCCCAAATGCGGCTTCCGAGGAGTTCATCGATCCCGACATCCTCGAGGATGAGGCGGTTTACCCGTCGGATGAGACCTTTGCGAACCTGGTGGTCATCGAGGACACCGGCGACTTCGAGATCAACTACACCGACTACTTCGCCCAGGCGAGGAGCTGATAAGGCGCCAGTGTGAGCAGCTGTGGGCGAATATCGACCACAGCTGCTCACACTCATCTCTTCCCGGTAGCTTTATAGCTATGCACGGAGGGTCTCTCAGGGTCCTCGAGGTCTTTGGCGACTCGGCCGACATCGGGCGCGGTCATGGATCGGCCTGCGCCGCCATGATCGCGCGGTATGTCGACGACCGCATCGGGCTCAGCTCACGCGAGGCCTGGAGCGGGGGAGAAGCCGATCCTGACCTCATCCTGAGTTGCGCCGACGAGCTGCTGGAGCATCACGAGCAGTTCTCGGAGACTCTCTACGCGGAGATGCTGGCGATGGCCGATGCCGCCGGCATCACACCTCAGGAAGCCGTTGCGGTGGGGGGGTTCACCGATCTGGTCGACGTGGTACGAGCCCGAGTGGGGCAGGTGGGTGAGGAGCACAACTGCACCGGGATCATCAACCCGAAGACAGGAGTGTTCGCTCAGACCTGGGACATGCACGCCTCGGCGGGGGAGTTCGTCATTCTCCTCAAGATCGACCCGCTGATGGGGCTCGATGCCTTCGTGCAGACGACTGCCGGCTGTCTCGGCCAGATCGGGATGAACGAGGCCGGGATCGCAGTTGGGATCAACAATCTCACCGCTGTCGGTAAACTCGGGGTGACCTGGCCGTTCGTG
>CAZAHX010000411.1:0-1572 GCA_964485005.1 uncultured Acidimicrobiaceae bacterium
GCCATGGCCGACGCCGGGATGGGCCCTGCGGACATCGACGAGATCGTCCTCGCCACCGACACCCCCGAGATGCTGACCCCCGACACTGCGGCCCTGGTCCAGGATCGTCTCGGCTGCGGCCACATCCCCACCTACGACCTCGGAGGAAGCGGCTGCGCCGGATTCGTCCAAGCGGTCGATGTCGCCCGCTCCCGAATCGCCTTCGCTCCGAGAACCGTTCTGGTCATCGGAGTCGAGTTGATCACCCGGCTCATCTCACTCGAGGACCGGGCCACCGCAGTTCTGTTCGGAGACGGGGCGGGAGCGGTGGTCATGGGTCCGGGACCGGGCCGCGGGGAGGTGCTCGAGGTGGTGGCCGGCACGGACGGGTCCGCAGCCGAGATCCTCACCCTGGCCGCCGGTGGAACCCGGAACCCGTTCAACGAGGCCAGCCTGGCCAGCGGGGACTACAACCGCCTGGTCATGGATGGCCGCAAGGTGTTCACCGAAGCGGTGAGGCGGATGACCGAGGCGTCCACCGAGGTGCTGAGCCTGGTGGGGCGATCGCTCTCCGAAGTCGCCCTGGTCATTCCCCACCAGGCCAACCTGCGCATCATCGATGCGGTGCGCCGGAAGCTGGGGCTCGACGAGGACAAGGTGTTCGTCAACATCCAGGAGTACGGGAACATCGGGTCGGCCACTGTTCCTTTCGCGCTCTGGGAGGCGGTGCGTGACGGCCGTATCGTGCAGGGAGACCTCGTGGTTCTCACCGCCTTCGGGGCCGGCTTCCACTGGGCGGCCGCCGCCATCCAGTTTTGAGGGAGTGTGAGCAGCTGTGGTCGATATTCGACCACAGCTGCTCACACATCACAGCGTGCGGAGGAATTCCTCCAGGTGCGTCTCATATCGAGACGGATCGGCGTTCCAGCTCATGACATGACCCGCCGCTTGGGTCTCGACGAGAGTGACCGTGGGAGCTCTCGCCTCGAGCTGGCGGCTCACCGAGATCGGCACCGTGTGGTCCGAGGTCCCGTGAAACACCAATGTCGGCATGGTCAGCACCTCACCGGCGCGGGAAACGTAGTTGGTGGCTTCCCAGTCGACGCCCCAGCGTCGATCGGCGATCCACATCCCCATCTCGGCGGCCAGCTGGCCAACCGACAAGCCGAGCCAGGCGGCCGAGCCCGGCGATGCGTGACGCACGGTCTCGGCGAGGATGAGGTTTGGGGAGTCGAGCACGACACCCGCCACGAACCGCTTCAGATCGGAGCGCTCCAGCCAGGACATGATGTGGGAGCCCCCGGTGCTGTACCCGATGAGGACCACGTCGTCGGCGGCTCGGGCCAGGACGTCAGAGACGGCAGCTTCGATGTCGGCCCATTCCTCGAGACCGAACCGGTAGCGGCCACTGGGATCGGATGGCGCCCCGGGGTCGTTGCGATAGTCGATCACCATCGAGCTGAGCCCGGCCCGGTGCAGGGCCGGGAGGAGCCGGATCGCCTCGCGACGCCCCGCGGCTAGGCCGTGGACATGGAGAGCCCACCGTGTGGCTCCCGGGGCGGGGATCAGCCAGGCGCTCATGGGCCCCAGAGG
>CAZAHX010000412.1:0-1569 GCA_964485005.1 uncultured Acidimicrobiaceae bacterium
GGGTCATGAAGGCGCCGAATGTCGATGCCACAGGCACCAAGCCGAGGGATTGCAGGCCGACCGCTGCTCCGACCATGGCCTGCTCCGAGATGAACATCTGAATGAACCGGTCGGGCGCGGTCTCCCTGGCCTTGGCGCTCCGGGTGGAGTCCGACACTTCGGCGTCCAGCACGACCACCCGGGAATCGCTCTCCGCGATCCTGGCAAGCGCCTCACCAAAGGCGTCCCTCGTGGCTCCGTCCTCGTCGAAGAGTGGTAGCTCCAGTGGCTGCGCTTCGGGAATGATGACGCTCGACTCCGTGGGGGTTCGAACAGTGATCGTTTGTCGCTCACCAGGGTCCAGCTCTGCGATCGCCTGCCCGGACTCCTGATCTGTGAGCGCTTTTCCGTGTCTGTCTGGATCGTCTTCGAGAAACGAGACCCCATGTCCTTTAACGGTGCGGGCCACCAACATCCCCGGACCGTCCCCCTCCTCGAGAAGGCGGAGACCGTCGTCGATGTCGTCGGGGTCGTGGCCGTCGACCACCGCGGCATTCCACCCAAAGGCTTTCGCTCTCTGCTCATAGATTCCGGTGTCCCATCCATACATGGTTGGCCCCCTCTGGCCCAGCCGGTTGACGTCCACGATCGCCGTCAGGCGGGAGACCTGGTGATGGGAGGCAAGGGCCATTGCCTCCCAAACGGATCCTTCGGTCATCTCCGAGTCCCCCATTAGGACCCACGTGCGAGCGGGTGAGCCCAAGAGTCTGTGGCCAAGCGCCACACCGAGGCCGTTGGCGAGCCCTTGCCCGAGAGAACCCGTGGCGACAGGGACGTGGGGCAGCTTGGGCACGGGGTGGCCCTCCAGGGGGCTTCCGCTCTGACGCAGAGTGGTGAGCTCGCTCTCGTCGACGATTCCCAATGCTGCCAGGGCGGCGTATAGAAGCGGGGCCGCATGGCCTTTGGAGAGGATCAAGCGATCGTTGGACGAATCTTCTGGCCTCTCGGGCAGCAATCTGAGATGTGAGCCCAGGATGGTGGCCACGATGTGGGCGGCCGACATGCAAGATGTGGGATGGCCCGAGCCGGCTGCGGTCGTTGCTCTGATGCTGTCCGCCGAGAGTTGACGGGCCAAGGCATCGATCCTGGCCAGATCGGGCTGGCCGAGTTGTGTGACGTCATTCGTGTCGGTGGCTGGCACGGTCTCCCTCGGATGCAGACTCCTCCTGAGCGATACCCAGAGGCGGTGGGCGATAAACGATCCACGAGCTCGTTAGCTGTTTTTCGGGCCGATCCGCCGGGTACACCCAAGACATGACGCATGAAGTCACGATTCCCGTCGAACGAGATGAGGTGATCAGGGCCGATGTTGCCGGAGAGCCCCGTCTCGGGATCGTTCTCTTCGCCCACGGCAGCGGAAGCAGCCGCTCGAGCCCGCGCAACAGACACGTCGCCGAGGTTCTTCAACGGGTGGGGGCCCGTACAGTGCTCCTCGACCTGTTGACCGAAGAGGAAGAGAGCCGGGACATGCGCACCCGCGAGCACCGGATCGACATCGGTCTCCTCACTCAGCGCCTCCTCGGAGCCATG
>CAZAHX010000413.1:0-1565 GCA_964485005.1 uncultured Acidimicrobiaceae bacterium
CGATGCCCACCGCCGTGGAGCTCGCCTGCGGAGGGGGATGCCACGATCCCCTTCTGTCGGGGTCCGGCCAGGCACCCGCTGAGGGCCGCTGGGTACGGGACATGTGCCGGCGGCCGGCCGGCTCCGTACGAGCCAGGCACTGGCTGAAGGCCGACCAGGCACCGGCCAGCGACCGGTCGGGGCTGGCCTGGAAGGAAATGGAGGGAGAGAAGCTCCTCAGCCCTCCGTCGTCAATCTCCGGGGCTCCCCGCTCCCGTCGCTCTCCTCTTCGCGCTCTCTCACCGGCTCCCGCTCGCGGTCGGCGCCGATCGGCGCCTCCGACGTGGACTTGCCGGAGGAGATGGATTCCTTCTCCGAGGGGGTGTTGATCTCCCGCTCGATCTCCCTGAGGGAGCCCTTGAACTCCCGGATCCCCTTACCCAGCGATGAACCGATCTCCGGAAGCCGCTTGGCCCCGAAGAGAAGGAGCACCACCAGGAAGATGAGGATGATCTCCCACATTCCCAGGCCGCCGAAACCCATGGCTTCCTACCTCCGTTGACGCCCCTCCCTTCCCGACCGACCGGCGGTCAGATCAGGGAGCGGACGATGAATGCAACGATCGCGATACCCACCAGGGTAAGCACGTTGAGCGTGATTCCCAGGGGGCCGAGGGTCAGCGACACCGCCACCAGGTCGATCGAGAAGGGCCCGATGGAAGCCGCGACCGATGTGACGAGAAAGTCCCTCGCCGCGCTCTCGGGAAGGAACGCTTCCGAAAGCGTCGTGAACAGCCCACCCAGAAAGAGACCGAGAACGAGGATCCAGAACAACCTCTCCACGTTCCGGCGACGGGTGTCCACTAACATACGACCGGACCTCCCTCGGCGTTCCCTTCCGGCGTTCGGCGCTTCCGGTGACTCATGGCCCGACTACCGGCTTCTTTCGACCGCGTAGGCGATGGAAGCCCGCAGGGCGGCCACCGCGTCCCCTCCCTCCGCTTCCCTTCCCTCGACGCCGTCGCCGAGGGAGTCGAGGGCGTCCGCGGCCTTCCGGGCGTACTCGTCGGCCCGTCCCCGGGCGTACTCGATTCCGCCACGGCTGCGGGTGATCTCCACGATCTCATCGATGGCCTCGTCGGAGGGATCCACCAGGGTGAAAAAACGGCGAATGGCCGTCACTTCCTCGGGCGTGGCCCGGCTCATGGCCCCCACCAGGGGCAGGGTCACCTTCCTCTCCCGCAGGTCGTGGCCGGTGGGCTTCCCCGTGATCTCTTCGCTGCCGGTGTAGTCGAGGATGTCGTCGGCGATCTGGAACGCCATGCCCAGGTTGTGGCCGAACCGACGGAGCTTCTCCCGGTGCCGGCCGACCCCGGCCACGGCTCCCATCTCACACGACGCCGCCATGAGGGAGGCCGTCTTGGCGGCGATGAGCTGATCGTAGTCCCCCTCGGAGAAGTCGAGGGCGTCGTACGACGTGAGCTGGCGCATCTCTCCGACGCTCATCTCGTTGGCGGCGGTCGCCAGGACGCCGACATGCTCCATCTCGCCCAGCCGGGCCAGCTCCGTCACGGACCGACTGTACAG
>CAZAHX010000414.1:0-1564 GCA_964485005.1 uncultured Acidimicrobiaceae bacterium
CTTCGGGCTCTCTCCGCCCTGGGCCGACTGGGAGTTGGACACCCACGCATCGACGGTGCGGGCTTTCCTGGAGACGCACGGCCCGGCGACTCTGGTGGGCAACTCCATGGGCGGCCTGATCTCGGAGATGGTGGCCTCGTCATCGCCGCATCTGGTCGAATCGCTGGTCCTGATCTGTCCCGCCACTCCGCCCCGGCTCCGCGATCCGCTGCTGCACTGGCCCACGGCACGCAGGCTCACTCTCCAGTCGACGAGGGCCATCGGGCCGGCGTATGCCCGCCGCTATCTGAGTGCCAACCCCCCCGAGCGACTGGTTCGCAACGCCCTCCGCTGGACAACGCACAGACCGGCACGGGTGCCACCGACCATGGTGCAGGCTTTTCTCGAGCTGGCCCGGATCAGAAAGCACTTCCCCTGGGCTTCACAGGCCGTCCCGATGACGTCACAGTCGATGAGACGGCTCTACTGGAGGCCTTCCCGATTCGTCGCCATGATCCGTGACATCGTAAGCCCGACCCTGGTGGTTCAGGGCGAGGCCGACCGCATCGTGTCACCCAACGCGGTGCGTTGGATGGCGTCGCTACGCCCCGACTGGGACCTGGTGGTCATGGAGGACACCGGTCATACCCCGCACCTCGATGCCCCGGTCCGGCTGGGGGGAATCATCGAGAGCTGGATGAACCGGGAGCTCGTGGCCAGGGCCGAGGAGCCGATCAGCGCCTGACGCCCTTTTCCGGGGCCTAACTAACCTGGGCGCATGCCTGGTGACCTTGGCGAGATGATCGGTGACGATTACACCCATCAGCTCCCGGACGCCGACCCGGTCGAGACCCAGGAGTGGCTGGATTCCCTCGACGCGGTGGCCGAGGAGCACGGGCCGACGCGCGCCGGATTCCTCCTGGCCAAGCTGATCGAGCGGGCCCACGACACACGTCTCGGCGTCCCCGGAGTGGTGCTGACCCCATACGTCAACACGATCCCGGTGGAGGATCAGCCCGAGTTCCCCGGCGACCCCGACCTGGAGCGCCGCATCCGTCGCTTCATCCGCTGGAACGCGGCGGTGATGGTGGTCAAGGCCAACCACAGGGAAAAGGGGATCGGAGGCCACCTCTCCACCTTCGCCTCCTCAGCGACCCTCTATGAGATCGGCTTCCACCACTTCTTCAGGGGCAAGGGAGCGCCCGGCGGGGGCGATTACGTCTATTTCCAGGGCCATGCCGCCCCGGGCATCTACGCCCGGGCCTATCTGGAAGGGCGGTTCGACGAGAAGCACCTGGACAACTTTCGGTTCGAGATCGGCGGTCACGGGCTTTCCTCCTACCCCCACCCCCGGCTCATGCCCGACTTCTGGGAGTTCCCCACCGTGTCCATGGGTTTGGGACCGATCAACTCCATCTACCACGCTCGCTTCAACCGCTATCTCCAGCACCGGGATCTCGACGACACCTCCAACTCCAGGGTCTGGTGTTTCGTCGGCGACGGGGAGGTCGACGAGCCGGAGACTCTGGGCTCGATCTCGCTGCCGGCTCGGGAGGGGCTCGACAACCTGATCTGGGTCGTCAAC
>CAZAHX010000415.1:0-1562 GCA_964485005.1 uncultured Acidimicrobiaceae bacterium
CGGCTCCCTGACGCTGGTCAGTGTGGACGCCCCAGGTTGGGAGGTCGAGATCGAGAAGGTCACCAGCGACCGTATCGAGATCGAGTTTCACAAAGGTGAGGCCCGGGCCGAGTTCGAGGCGGAGCTGCAGAGCGACGGCATGATCTCCATCGAGACGAGATCGCGCTAAGCGCCCCTACCGAACCGGATAGTGACGACCGCCCCGCCACCGGGGCGGTCGTCTATTTGCACCCCGCCGCCGGCGAGCTCGGCCGTTCGTCGCACTATGTCGAGGCCCAGCCCGGTGGATCCCGAGCCGCTGACCCCTCGCTCGACAAGACCACCGCGGGGGAACCCCGGTCCCCGGTCGGCGACTCGCAACGAGAGCTGCCCATCGCCGGTCCGGGTGGTCTCGACCTCGAAGGGCGTCCCGGGGTCAGTGTGTGCGAACACATTCTCGATCAGGCTGTCGATCACCGACTCCAGCGAGTCCTGGGCCAGCCCGACATGGGACCTCTCTGCGCCGAGACGCATGTCCAGGTCACGCTCCTGCTCATCCGCAAGCACTCTCCAAAACTCGAGACGGTCGGCAACGACCCGATCGAGCTCACAGCGGCCGACGGGTTGCCCCCTCGTTCGCGCTGTGACAATGAGCTCATCGACGGCCTTCTCCAGACGGTCGGCCTGGCCCAGCACTGCCCTCCGATCATCGGGGTCGGCGATCCCCTCGGCCTGCAGGCGAAGCGACGTGAGCGGCGTCCTCAGCCGATGCGACAGGTCAGCAACCGCCTCGCGCTCCTCGGCGAGCAGCCCCTCCAGACGAACGGCAAGCGAGTTGAACGCCTCACCGACCTCTTTGAGCTCGGGTGGCTCACCAACATCGACCCGGGTGTTGAGGTCGCCCTCACCCAGGCTATGGGCCGCATCGGAGAGCTGGCCGATGGGAGTGACCAACCAGCGGCCGAGTCGATCACCTATCAACGCCGCCGCCGCCACGAGAACGAGACCTAGAAGACCGAGGAGAAGCCAGGCCTCGACGACTCCATCGGTCAGTTCGTCGTTCGAGACGAAGACATCGACCACCGCGACCTCATCCCTGCCGATCACCGGCAGGGCCATCTCCCAACCCCCGGGCACCTCCCCTGCGACCGTGGCCCGCTGATCGAGCGCTTCGCCGACCAACGACCCCTGGCCCGGGCGGGGCTCGCCCAGGGTCTCGCCGTCGGAGGTGACCACCATCACGCCCTGGGAGGCATTCCCCAGGGCCGACTCGAAAGACCCGGAGTCGAGCGTGATGGCGAGTGCGATGAGAGAGGCTGTGGACTGTGCCGCCCGCTCGGCTTCCAGCCGGGCCGCGTCGGCAGCCTGTCTCTTGACCAGGAGCCCGAGGGGAACCAACAGAGAGATCACCACCAGAGCTGTGGTTGCGAGCCCGACCAGCGCGAGTCGGCGTCTCAACGCGTGGGATCGACGAGCTTCACCCCGACGCCGTGGACCGTGTGGAGATAGCGGGGCTCCTGGGCGCTCTCTCCGAGCTTGCCTCTCAGCCAGGACAGGTGCACGTCGATGGTTCGGTCCGAGCC
>CAZAHX010000416.1:0-1556 GCA_964485005.1 uncultured Acidimicrobiaceae bacterium
GGGCTGGGATTGGGCCTCCCCAAGATTTCCAGCCCTTCCTTCTGTAATACCATCGGCACCCATGGAAGACCTCCAAAGCGTTGTTCCTATTCCCCGAATTTGGGAGAGCCTGGGCCGTGTGGAGGAGCGTCTGTTCGAGGCATCGACATCCGATGATGCGTACCTGACCAAGATCGCCCAACACCTCCTGCTCGCCGGTGGCAAGCGTTTTCGCCCGCTTCTCGCCCTGCTCGCTGCCGAGTTCGGGCCCGCCCATGATCGCCGCCCGGTCGAGGCCGGGGTGGCCGTGGAGCTGATCCATGTCGGGTCCCTCTATCACGACGATGTCATCGACGAGGCCGACACCCGTCGCGGGGCAGCCTCGGCCAACGCCAACTGGACCAACTCCGTCGCCATCCTGGCCGGGGATTTCCTCATGGCCCGGGCCTCGGAGGTCGCCGCCACCCATCTCAGCTTGGAGTCGGTGCGACTGCTCGCTTCCACCTACGCAGAACTGGTCGAAGGCCAGACCCGGGAGCTTCAGCTCACCGACGACCTCACCCACACCATCGACGACTATCTCGAGGTGATCGGAGGCAAGACGGCTTCCCTCATCCGCACTTCAGCCCGTCTTGGTGCGATGGCCGCCGACGCCGACAAGGCGGTCGTCGAGTCCCTCTCCACATGGGCCTGGGAGGTGGGGATGGTCTTCCAAATCGCCGATGACGCTCTCGATCTGGTCGCGGCCGAGGAATCGATCGGGAAACCGGCAGGGTCGGACATCAGGGAGGGCACCTTCACCGCCCCGGTGCTCCTGGCCACGACCGGGCCCGACGGCGCCCGAATCAAGTCTTTGCTGGGACCTGGTCGCCCCTACACCGACGAGGTCGTCGAGGAGGTCATCCTCCTGGTCAGGCGGGGGGGGCACATCGAGGCGACACTGGAGAAGGCCGACCGGCGGCTGGATGCCGCCTCACGGGCCCTGGCCGGGATCCCCCCGAGCGAGGCGCGCCAGATCCTGGAGACCCTCGGCAGCTACCTACTCGACAGGGTGGACGCCGCCCGGGTGTGAGGGGCCCGGTCCAAGCGTGAGTAAATGACGTCGCTGAGCGACGTCATTTACTCACGCTTGGGTTGGATTTCAGTCGAGGATGGCGTCGAGGACCATCCGGACGACGCTGATGACCACGGCACCGAGGAACGTCGCCCAGAAGAACCCAGTGGAGGTGAGCCCGAGATCGAGCACGTCGGGGGAGGACAGCCAGACCACCAGTTGCAGCACCAGCGCATTGGTGACGAGCAGGAACAGACCCAACGTGAGCAGGATCAAGGGGAAGCTAAAGATGTTGAGAATCGGTTTGACGATGGCATTCGCCGCCACTACCAGCGCGGACACCACGATGAAGCCGACGACGGTCCCCACGAAGTCCAAGCCCGGGATCAGCCAGACCGCCACCCAGAGAGCGGCGGCCGTGATGGCCAGCCTGATAATCAGATTCATGTGTCTTCCTCTTTCGGTTCCGGTCTCAATGTAGGGAACAAGATGACCTCTCTGATGTGTGATTGGTCGGTGAGAA
>CAZAHX010000417.1:0-1552 GCA_964485005.1 uncultured Acidimicrobiaceae bacterium
CGCCTAAGGAGCGGGCCCGGGCAGCCTGGAGGGGGTCAGACACAGCCGATGCCGCCGACGTCTATCGGGAACTGATCGACTCTCACGGTCTCACCGACTTCGTCGGATACGACTACGAGACATCCGATGGGGTCATCCTCTCGATCGTCCGGGATGGTGAGACCATCGCCAAGGCCGACAAGGGCCAGGAGGTGGAGATATTCCTCGACAAGTCCCCCTTCTACGCCGAGGCCGGAGGGCAGGTGGGCGACACCGGGGTGATCACGACCGAAACCGGTGAAGGCGTGGTCCGCGACACCCAACACGTCATCCAGGGTCTCCACGGGCACAAGGTCAAGGTGATCCGGGGAGAGTTGATCGTCGGCCAGCCGGTGACCTCGGCCATCGACAGCCCGCGCCGGGAGGGGATACGCAAGAGCCACACCGGGACGCACGTTCTCCACTGGGCGATACGGGATGTTCTCGGTGATCACGCCAACCAGGCCGGCTCGCTGGTCGAGAACGGACGGCTCCGATTCGACTTCTCCCACTTCTCCCAAGTGGCTTCCCAGGAGCTCGGTGAGATCGAAGCGGAGATCAACCGCCGTCTGGTGGCGAACCACGACGTCACCACGACCATTACGACAAAGGAGCAGGCCGAGGAGATGGGAGCGCTGGCCTTTTTCGGGGACAAGTACGCAGACGTTGTCCGCGTGGTGAAGGTAGGAGACTTCTCGGTCGAGTTCTGCGGCGGCACCCACACCCATACCGCGGGCCAGGTGGGGCCGCTCGCCATCGTGTCGGAGTCCTCGATAGGTTCAAACCTCCGTCGGGTCGAGGCCCTCACGGGAATGGCTGCCTACGACCACCTGGTAGCTGTCCGCGGCGCCTTGGGCCGGACCGGCGAGCTCCTCCGCACTCCGCCCGACCAGGTTCCCCAGCGAGTGGAACAACTCCTCGAGAAAGTCCACGGGCTGGAGGAGAGGCTCGAGGCCATCGCCAGCCAGCGAATGGGACAGCTCGCCGAAGAGCTGGCCGGCAACCCGGACATCGTGGGGGAGACGTCCCTCGTTGTGGCCGATGCAGGCGACATGGACGGAAACGAGTTGCGTCAGGTCGCACTTGGAGTTCGTGACCGCATCAAGGGCTCTTCTCTGGTGGTGTTGGGCTCGGCGAAGGACGGGAAAGGCGCCCTCGTCGGAGTGGCGACCGCCGATCTGGTGGAGCTGGGCATCTCGGCGGGAGAGCTGATCGCCGGTGCTGCCCGAGACCTCGGTGGGGGCGGCGCGCGCGACCCCGAGCTTGCCCAGGCCGGTGGACCGAACGGCAGCCGCCTCTCGACTGCTCTCGACACGGCCAGGGCGGAAGCGGAGCGATCCTTGGCCGCCCTGTGAGCCGATACCTCGGTATCGACTACGGGACCAAGAGGATCGGCCTGGCGATCTCCGACGACCTCGGTCTCACCGCGCGACCCCTCGAGGTCGTGTCGCGTGCCCAACTCGAGCCTCTTCTGCGCCGCATCCAGGACGAGTATGAGCTCGAATCTGCGGTGGTGGGACTGCCGACGGGTCTG
>CAZAHX010000418.1:0-1550 GCA_964485005.1 uncultured Acidimicrobiaceae bacterium
GTACAGATCGCGGTCGCCGCGGTCGCCGTGGTCCTCTACATCAACATGCAGGGGCGGAGAGCCTGATTCACCGGGAGGGGCGGCGTCCGTGAGGTGAGTATCCCCCCTCCACGGTCGCTGGGCCGTGGTGTGCATCTCATCCCCGCCCCCCTCCCCTTCGAGTCACCCCCATGGGTGAACACCTACGCCATCGAGTCCGATGACGGTCTCCTCCTCATCGACTGCGGCACCGACTGGGAACCCGGGCACGAGGCAATCACCAAGGGGTTGAAGATGCTGGGGCTGGATCCCTCGGCGGTGCACACCCTCCTCGTCTCCCACCTTCATCCCGACCATGTCGGCATGTCGGCCCGGCTCGTCCGGGAGTGGGGCTGCCGGTTCGTGATGCACGAGCGAGCCTCCAAGCTGGTCGCCCGCTACAACGACACCCCCGGCTACGCCTCGAGGCTGCGCCGACTCGCCGAGTTGCACGGAGTGCCCAACTCGCTGGCCGAGGCGGCAACCACCTTGAGCCGCCCCGACTACATGCCGTTGATCGACCCGCCCGACCACACGGTGACCGATGGGGATCGCATCGACCTCGGGGACGGGCGGAGCCTCGAGGTCGTCCACACCCCCGGTCACGAGCCGGCCCACATCTGCCTCCGGGACAGCCTCACCGGAGCCCTGTTCTCGGGGGATCACATCCTCCCCCGGATCTCCCCGGTGATCATGTACGACCTGGGAATGGTCGATCCCCTCGGCGACTACCTGACCTCACTGCAGCGTCTACTGGCGATGGGAATCGGGACCACCTACCCGGCCCACGGCACCCTGATCGACCGGGGCGAGGAGCGGGCCCGTCAGATCCTGCTTCACCACGATCGCAGACTGGGCGACATGGCAGACCTGGTCAGGACGGGTGACATCAGCGCCTGGGAGGTGATGCTCGCTTCGTTTCGGCCCAATCTCAGCCCGCTCCAGGCGCGGCTCGCCTTTCTCGAGACCGTGTCCCACCTCGAGCATCTGAGGCTCGATGGCAGGATCGCCGGACTTGAGCGGGATGGCCAGGTGACATACCGGGTCTGACCCGGTCACAAGTAAAGCATTCATCGCGAAAGGAACTGGACAGCCTTTTGAAGCAGTGGATGGCAGCCGAGACGAACTCGGCCAGCTAGCGCCGATTGCCGGTTAGCGCGCTTGCCCCAGTGCGGTGATGCTGCGTCGTTATGTGCGGCTGGTCGCGGACGCCGAGGGACGCCAGATCCATCGTTCTGTCGCGTCTCCTCGGCAGGGCGTCGGCTCGCCGGTAACGCTCCCAAGGGTCTACACGTGCTCAGGCCGCTTCGATGAGTTCGCGGATGATGTCGGCGTGGCCGGCATGTCGTGCGGTCTTGGATCATGTGTGGGAGAGCACAACGTAAGGCGACGAAGTCGCCGGTCCAGGCGGTGCCGACTGCATCCAGGTCGGGCTCGCTGATCGACCGGTCCGCGGTTGCTACCCGCGGTTGGATAAAGGGGTAGCGGTCAACTGAGGTTCACTCCGGAAGGGTCCAGTCATAGGCGCTGAT
>CAZAHX010000419.1:0-1545 GCA_964485005.1 uncultured Acidimicrobiaceae bacterium
CAGGTAGGAGGGGGTTGCGCCGGTGAAGCCGAAGATCGACTGGTGGTCGTCTCCGACTACGCAGACATCGTCTCGGTCGCCCACCCACAGGTCGAGCAGGGTCTGCTGGAGCAGGTTGACGTCCTGGTACTCATCCACGGTGAAGGCGCGGTACCGCTCGCGGACCGAGATGAGGGCGGACTCGTCGTTCTCCAGGATGGCGATGGTGTCCCCGAGCAGGTCCTCGAAGTCGAGTTGGCCGGTGGCCGCCTTGCGCTTCTCGTAGGAGGAGAACACTCGGGCCATCAGGTCTTGGGGGATGGGGGGTTCGTGGGGGCCGAGGTTCGAGATGTAGGTCGACGGTTTGAGAAGCCGGTTCTTCGCCCACTCGATCTCGGTGGCGATGTCGCGCAGCGAGGTGAACCGGTAGGGTGGGGGCAGGGACTTCACGAGCGAAGCCACGATGGGGCCCTTCGCCCCCAGGACCTCTTTCGGTTCGTCGGCGAATTGCTGGTACTGGGCGAGGGCCTCGGAGTGGAAGGTGCGGGCGCGCACCTCTCTTATCGAGAATGCGGCGAGGCGGGAGACCATCTCGCCCGCGGCCTTGGTGGTGAAGGTGACCGCAAGGATCTCCTGGGGAAGGAACTCGCCGGAGCGCACCTGGTGGGCGATGCGCCGGGTGATAGTGGTGGTCTTGCCGGTGCCGGCTCCGGCGAGGATGCACACGGGGCCGCGCAGCGCCGAAACGGCTTCGAGCTGCTCCTGGTTGAGCGCACGCGCAATCTGTTTATCCAGCACGGTGCCGATTATGCCGGTGGGGAGTGACAGTTCCCAACATCACGCCGGCACTTGCGATCTCAGCATGATCGGCGACGCGGCGCGGGCAAGGAGGGGACCGATGATCGCCAGGAGGAGCACATAGGCGGCGGCCAGAGCCCCGAACTCCGGGGGCATTCCGGCGGCTACGCCGATCCCAGCGATCGCGATGGAGAACTCTCCACGGGCCACCAGCGCCGCCCCGGCGCGCAGACGGCCTCGCGGCCCCACCCCGGCACGACGGGCGGCCCACCATCCGGTGGCGATCTTCGTAGCTCCCGTAACGAGGGCCAGAAGTAGAGCCACTCCCAAGACCGTGGGTATAGCCCTGGGATTGATCTTGAGTCCGAAGAACACGAAGAACACCGCGGCAAAGAGGTCCCTCAGCGGCGTGAGCAAGTCGCGGGCCCGCTCGGCCGCCGGCCCCGAGAGCCCGATCCCCATGAGGAAGGCCCCCACCGCGGCCGACACCTGGAGGGCTTCGGCGAGGCCAGCGACAAACAGCGTCAGGCCGAAGATCGACAGCAGAAGCGCCTCATCGGAGTGACTGAACACGACCCGGCTGATGGCCTGCCCCCATCTCAGAGCGGCAAGCAGAACGAAGAGAACCGCCAGTATCGCCACGCCGATGGACACGATGCTCGTCATCAGGGCGCCACCCACAAGCAACACCGCGATCACCGGGAGGTAAGCGGCCATCAAGAGGTCCTCGATGACCAGGATCGAGAGCACAGAGGGAGTCTCCCGGTT
>CAZAHX010000420.1:0-1544 GCA_964485005.1 uncultured Acidimicrobiaceae bacterium
CGAACAGCTTCGATCGTCTCGGCAACACCTTCCTTGAAGCGGTTGCTCATGCCGACCTGGTAGCACACATGCGGGTTCGCGGCCAGGGCGTCCCTGAGCGGGGAGGCGTCCTGACCGGGCAGCCGATGTGGCTTCTCCACCAGGATGTGCTTTCCGGCTAGCACCATCCGCGTCGCATCGGATACATGTGAAGCCGAAGGCGATGCGATCACAGCTGCGTCGAATCCTCCCACGGCGAGCGCGGCGGAGAGATCGGGCCACACCTCGGGCGCTCCCACCGCAGATGCGAGCGCAGCTGCACGATCTGTATCGGGATCGACCACACCGGCGATCCGATCACCGAGGCGGCGTGCGACTTCCGCATGAAGCGCCCCCATTCGTCCCGCTCCGATGATCGCCAGATCCATTCCTCCACCTTCACCCGAACCGATTCGGCAGCGGACACTAATCGACAGATCCGATGGGCTGAGGGGGGCCGGAGCAGCCCGTATCCTGGGCGACGCTGCCCGCAACGAGAGGACATCCGTGAGCCGCCGACCATTCGTCGACACCCACGTCCACTTCAACGACTTGAGTCACGACAAGCTGGTGTGGACCTGGCTCCAACCGGGCGCGGGCCATGGCTTGATCGAGAATCCCGAAGGCTACAAGCACCAGAAATACACCTCCCGGGAGTTCGCCGGCGAAACACGCTTTGCCAACGTCACGAAGGTCATTCATGTGCAGGCAGCCCTGGGCACTCCCGATCCCGTCGCGGAGACTGCCTGGCTGGAAGAAATGGCGGACGAGACGGGCTGGCCCGATGCGATCATCGGCGAGGTGTTCCTCTCCGATCCCGACGTAGATAGTGTGCTCGAACGCCACGCCGCCCACCCTCGGGTGCGGGGCGTTCGGGACCTCAACGGAGCGCCCCAAGCAGGAGATCACGCATTCGAGAAGGGGTATGCTCGCCTGGCCGAATACGCCATGATGTGTGCGCTTGCTCCGACCTACGAGGAGATGCCCCAGGTCCAGTCCCTGGCCGAGCGTCATCCCGAGACGATCTTGATTCTCGAGCATGCCGGCATGCCCCTACGACGCGATGCGGATTACTTCGACGCTTGGCGAAGGGCGATTGATGAGATCTCCCGCGCCGAGAACGTTCTGATGAAGATATCCGGACTGGGGATGTGCGAACCGCAATGGACGGCCGAGAGCCTACGTCCCTGGATACAGGAGTGCATCGAGGCATTCGGATCGCAACGCTGCTTCTTCGGGACGAACTGGCCCGTCGATCGACTCTTCAGTTCCTACACGGATGTCGTGGATGCGTACGCCACAGCAGTCTCGGAGTTGAGTGAGCCGGAACAAGCTGCACTGTTCTCTGCAAATGCCGAGCGCTGGTTCCGGATCTAGGAGCCGGCAACCAGATCCATCCGTCGCTCACCCTCCGTCCGGAACCAGCCTTCCGCGGGCGGTACCACTCCATCCAGGACCACCATTGGACTCCGTTGTTCAAAATCGTTTAACATCGACCAAAGCCAGGTCGAGTCGTGTCGGGAGGG
>CAZAHX010000421.1:0-1534 GCA_964485005.1 uncultured Acidimicrobiaceae bacterium
GGATGTTTCGAGACCTCGAGGGAGACGACCCACTCCGACCCGGTGTACCAGGTCCATGACATCCTCCACTACGCGGTGGGGAACATCCCGGGGGCGGTGCCCCACACCTCGACGTATGCGCTGACCAACGCCACTCTGAGCTATGCGGTGTCCCTGGCCAACGAGGGAGTCGACCGGGCCCTCATCACCCATCCCGAGCTCGCCGCGGGGGTCAACGTGGTGGACGACAAGGTGTGCCATCCCGCAGTCGCCGAGAGCCTCGGGGTAGCGCACTCCCCGGTCAGCGAGGCCCTCGCGAGCAGGTGAGTGAGCTCCCCCTCGATGAGGGGATAGAGGAATACCTCGTCTCGCTGCGAGTGGAGCGGGGGCTTGCCGCCAACACCATCGCCGCCTACACCCGCGACCTGGACCAGTACCTCGGATTTCTCGCCGATCGAAGTCCGACACCCTCCCGGGTGGAGGGATTCGTCGCCCAACTTCGCTCACGGGGTCTGGCGAGCACCACGATCGCCCGCAAGGTCGCCTCCATCCGCGGGATGCATCGCTTCCTCGTCGCCGAAGGGATGAGGGAGACCGACCCCACGGCCCTGGTGGAGACGGCCCGGGGCGCCGACCCCTTCCCCAAGGCGCTGACCGTCGGGGAGGCGATCGCCCTGGTGGAGGCTCCGGGAACGACGACCGCGGCGGATCGGCGCGACAGCGCCCTGCTCGAGTTCCTCTATGGCACGGGGGCCAGGGTCTCCGAGACCGTGGGCCTCGACCTGGGAGACATCGATTTGACGGATAGGGCTGCACTCATCACCGGCAAGGGGTCCAAGCAGCGTCTCGTGCCCTTGGGCAGCAAGGCGGTGGCGGCCCTGGAGGCATGGCTCCCCGACCGCATGCGTCTCGTCGAGCGAAAAGTCCCGGGTGACCCCGTGTTTCTCAACCTCCGCGGGGGTCGTCTCAGCCGCCAGGGTATGTTCGCCATCGTCAAGAAGAGGGCGGCTCAGGCGGGGATCGACCCGGCGAAAGTGTCCCCCCACGTGCTGCGTCACTCGGCCGCCACCCACATGCTGGAGGCCGGAGCCGATCTGCGAACTGTCCAAGAGCTGCTCGGCCACGCTACGATCAGCACAACCCAGGTCTACACACGGGTCAGCCCTGCACACGTGATGGAGATCTACGTTCAAGCCCACCCGAGGAGCAGGTAATGGCGCTCGATATCGCCAAAGCGGAGAAAGCCCTCAAACAGGAGCGCGCCCAACTGGTTCACCAACTGGACGAACTCGGCGCGGCAGAATCTGGAGAATTGCGTTCTGACCTGGACTTTGGGGAGAGCTTCGCCGACGCCGCCGCGGTGACCGCGGAGCGGACCGAGATCCTCGGCTTGGTGGACTCCCTGAAGGGCCAGCTCGACGATATCGACACCGCCCTCGCCCGGATCGAGACCGGCAGCTACGGCAGGTGCGATCGCTGTGGGGAGGACATCGGGGAGGACCGCCTCGAGTTTCGCCCCGCCTCGGTTCTCTGTGTCAGCTGCAAGTCCAAGAAG
>CAZAHX010000422.1:0-1531 GCA_964485005.1 uncultured Acidimicrobiaceae bacterium
CATCACCGGGGAGGAGCACTTCCTGACCAGGCTGCGCATCATCCATCCCGTGCTGGCCGTCGTCGCTGCGACAATTGGCTGGTGGGTCGCCGCCCGGTCAGACCGTGGCCGCGGGTGGGCGGCGACAGCCCTGCCGGTGCTCGTCGGCCTGATGTTGGCGACGGGGGTCGTCAACGTCGCACTCGGAGTGCCTGTATGGATGCAGCTGGTCCACCTCGCCCTGGCGGACATTCTCTGGGTTGCCTACGTGTTCGTCTCGGCAGAGGCTCTTCAGCCCTCGGTTGCCACGGCGTCCCGGCTGTCACCCAGCTGATTGCGGGGGCCGGTGCCGAGGTTGGATGCGCGGTCTCCCGGATTGACAAAGGCACACGACTGTAGGGAGAGGCAGCCACATCCGATGCAATCGGTGAGCTCGTCACGGAGAGCGACCAATTCGGCGATCTGGGTGTCGAGCCGCGAACGCCACGATTGCGACAGGCTCTCCCAGTCAGATTTCGTGGGAATCCTGTCGTGGGGGAGGGTCTCCAGGGCTTCGGCCAACTCGGCCAACGAGAGGCCCACCTCCTGGCCCGCCCTGATCAACGCGACACGTCGCAGTGTTGCTCTCTGGTAGCGGCGCTGGTTGCCATCGGTCCGCTCGGACTCGATCAGCCCTTTGGTCTCGTAGAACCGCAGTGCCGAGGTAGCCACGCCCGACCGGGAGGCAACCTCACCGATCGTCAGCAAGTAGTCCATCTCGTGAAGTATATGAAGTTAACTCCAACTTGCAGTCACTTAGGCTCGAATCCCATGTTCGACCAACTGGGAGAAGGCGTCTTCAGGAGGAGATACGAGTCGCTCGACGTCAACGTGGGCGTGGTGCTCGGAGAAGAGGCGGCGCTCGTCATCGACACCCGATCCTCTCAGCGGGAGGCGGCCGAACTGCAGCGCGAGCTGGCAGGTCTCACCGACCGCCCGGTGAAATGGGTGGTCAACACCCATTGGCATTTCGACCACACGTTCGGCAATGCGGCGTTCGAGGGCGCCGAGACATGGGGCCACGAATTGTGCCGGATCGCCCTGGTGGAACGAGGAGAGGAGATGAAGAAGCAGGCCATGGGCTGGTTCCCGCCCGAGCGAACCGATGAGATCAACGAGGTCGAGATCGCCCCACCGGTGAAGACATTCTCCGAGCAGGCCTCATTGAACGTGGGACGGCAGATCGAGATGAGTCACCACGGGTTGGGCCATACCGACTCGGACATCGTGGTCCGGGTGCCCGACGCCGACGTCGCGTTCTTCGGAGACCTGATCGAGGAAGGGGCTCCGCCCTCCTTCGGAGACGGGTTTCCGGTCTCCTGGCCCCTGGCATTGCGTCTCGCCTCCGAGAGTCTGCCTGGCGTGATCGTCCCCGGGCACGGCGACGTGGTCGACGCTGCCTTCGTCCATTCCCAGCACGAGGAGCTGGTGGTGGTGGCCGATCTGTCCTCCAGATACGTGGCCGGTGAGATCGGAATGGAGGAGGCGGTGGCCGACGGCCCGTACCCCGAGG
>CAZAHX010000423.1:0-1512 GCA_964485005.1 uncultured Acidimicrobiaceae bacterium
CATGTGGCCACCGACGGCGAGACCTATGGCCATCATCACCGGCACGGGGAGATGGCCCTGGCCGCGGCGATCGAGGAGATCGCCAAGGACCCTGGGGTGTCACTGACCAACTACGCCGAGTTTCTCTCCGAGAACCCCCCGACCATGGAGGCGCGGATCGTGGAAGGGTCCTCGTGGAGCTGTGCCCATGGAGTGGAACGGTGGCGGGCCGACTGTGGCTGCTCCTCGGGGCGGTACCCGGACTACTCGCAGGTATGGCGGGCTCCGCTTCGAGCCGCCCTCGACTGGCTGCGCGACCAGCTCATTCCCCGCTTCGAGACCGCCGGCTCGGAGCTGCTGGACGATCCCTGGGTGGCCAGGGACCAATACATCGAAGTGGTTCTCGGTGGCTCGCCGGATGGCTTTCTCGATCGTCATGCCCGCCGGGAGCTGGGCCCCGGGGAGAGGGAGGAGGCCCTCGGGCTTCTCGAGATCCAGCATCGCGCCATGCTCATGTACACCTCATGTGGCTGGTTCTTCGACGACATCGCCGGTCTCGAGGCGCTGCTCGTGCTCAGGCACGCCGGTCGGGTGATCGATCTCACCCGGCGGGTTCTCGGAGTCGACCTCGAGCCCGGCTTCCTCGCCATCATCGGGGGAGCCGAGTCCAACCTCGGGGAGAGCGGTCAGGAAATCTATCTGCGGGAGGTGGCCGCCTTCCTCGGCGCTTGGGGAGGCCCAGGGGCAGCGGGTTAGATTCGGAGTCAATGGGCAAACCCAGGGCAACCGGCAAGCGGGTAGTCATCGAGTCGGTGAGTCCCACCGTGGACGGTGGCGAGTTCCCCGCCAAGTCGCCGCTGGGTGACGACGTCGTCGTGGACGCCGACGTGTTCGCCGATGGGCACGACGCCATTTCGGTGATCCTCCGTCACCGCCGGATGGGACGTCGTGCCTGGACCGAGACCGCGATGATCCCGCTGGGAAACGATCGGTGGCGAAGTTCCTTCACCCCTTCCGACCTGGGGATATGGGAGTTCGAGATCAGCGGCTGGGTGGACCGGTTCCACAGCTGGCGGGAAGGCATGGTGAAGAAGGCCGAAGCCGGCGTGGAGCTGGAGACCGATCTCCTCATCGGGGCAGTTGTGGTCGAGGAGGCGGCGAGCCGGGCGCGAGGCGAGGAGGCGAGGACCCTGCGCTCGTTGGCCGCTGATCTCGGCGACGAAGACGTCGCCGAGGAGGACCGAGCGGACATCGCGGTTTCCGGGGATCTCTCCCGGTTGATGGATGCCAATCCCGATCGCTCCCGGGCCACCACCTCCGACCGATACCTGGTGGTGGTGGATCGGGAGAAGGCGGTGTTCTCCACCTGGTACGAGCTGTTCCCCAGGTCGTGGTCGGCGAGTCCGGGCGAGCACGGCACCTTCGCCGACGTCGAAGCCAACCTCGGATATGTCTCGCGAATGGGCTTCGACGTGCTGTACCTGCCCCCCATCCACCCCGTGGGCCACACCTACCGAAAGGGCCCGAACAACA
>CAZAHX010000424.1:0-1512 GCA_964485005.1 uncultured Acidimicrobiaceae bacterium
CCCGCCTGAAAGGCTTTCCTGGTCGTCAGACCGTTCTGTGAGTGGAATTGTGAGCTATACGGTCAGAAATCCTCACAGAACGGCTAAGCGCTGATTCTCCCACCACGCCCTGCACAAGCGTGACCACTCTGCGTAAGATAGGGGTGGAGGCTATCGGAGTTCGGAGGTTGTGATGCCAGAGTGGGTCGGGACCATTCTGTTCCTGGTCGCGGTGGGACTGTCCGGTGACAAGCTGGTCAGGGACTTTCGCGAGCAGGGGATACTGGGATACGGGATGCTGGTCGTGATGATCGCCATCTACTCGTCGGCGGTGGGCGTCGCCTTCGCCTGACCGCTACTGACTAGTCGAGCAGGGGGGCCACCTTGGTGCCCAACATCTCGATGCTGCGCATCACCTGATCGTGGGGAAGGGTGCCCACACTGATGTGGAGCATGAACCGCTCTATCCCCAGGATCTCCCTCCAGCGCAGGATCTTGGTCGCCACCGTCTCGGGATCGCCCAGCACCAGTGAACCCTCGGGGCGACGCATCGCCTCGTACTGCTCCCGGGTCATCGGCCCCCATCCCCGCTCCCGGCCGATGGTGCTCATGGCGATGGCATAGGACTGGTAGTACTCCTCGGCAGCCTGCTCGTCGCTGTCGGCGATGTAGCCATGACCGTGCACTGACAGCGGTACCTCGGCGGGGTCGTAACCGTTCTCGCGCAGGGTGCGCCGGTGCAACTCGGCCAGGGCGCCGAAACGCTCCGGGGTGCCCCCGATGATCGCCAGGGCTACCGGGAGGCCACGGCTGGCGGCCCGCACGATCGAGGCCGGGGTGCCGCCCACCGCCACCCAGACGGGCAGCGGGTCCTGGTGGGGGCGGGGGTAGATGCCCTGGCCCTGGATCGGGGGACGGAACCGTCCCGACCAGGTGACCTTCTCGTTGTCCCTGATCTCGAGGAGGAGGTCGAGCTTCTCCGCGAAGAGCTCCTCATAGTCCTCCAATGAGTGCCCGAAGAGGGGGAAGGACTCGATGAACGAGCCCCGCCCCACCATCAGCTCGGCCCGGCCTTCGGAGAGGAGATCGAGGGTGGCGAATTGTTGGAAGACCCGCACCGGATCGTCGGTGGAGAGGATGGAGACTGCGGGGAAGAGGTGGATCCGGGAGGTTCGGGCGGCGGCGGCGGCGAGCACCACCGCCGGGGCAGAGGAGGCGAAGTCGGGGCGGTGGTGCTCCCCCACCCCGTAGACCTCGAGCCCGACTTGTTCGGCCAGCTCGACCTCGTCGACCACCTGGCGTAGCCGCTCGCCTGAGGAGATGGTCTCCCCGGTTTTCGGGTCGGGATAGGTCTCGGCGAATGTGGTGATCCCAAGTTCCATGGCTCTGGCGTGGTTGACGACACGGTCACCCTACGGACACGCACGGTTAAGCCAAGTCGTCTAGGTTCCCTCGCGCTGGCGACGAACAGGAGAGAGGAATGCGACGCAGGACAGTGCTGGTGGCGGTAACGGCGATGGTGGCCGCGGTGTT
>CAZAHX010000425.1:0-1508 GCA_964485005.1 uncultured Acidimicrobiaceae bacterium
AGCCCGCATGCGGCGCCCACGTCGACCGTCCTTCCGATCAGACCCTCTACCCGATCACGGCTGCCGCCCATCTCGTCCAACCAAAGGCCCTCGGGGACCAACCTGGCGGGTTGGTCCCCGTGCTGGATTCAGGGCCTGCGCCCGATCAGCGAAGCCGCCGGTCAGCCAGCTTGGGGCCCAGACAGCGGAAACCGCTGTGGCCGGCCCAGGTTGGCATAGGTTCCCACTCAGTCCGTACTTCGGGCCCGAGACATCCTCCGTCGACTTCACCGGGGCCTTGGGCGAGAAGTCAGCGACCCGGCCGCCCCTTCCGGCCGCCTTTTCATAGAACCCACGGAAGCGAGCGAGACCAACAACGGAAATTTACGGGCGCATTACCGGCGCAGGCTCCGATCCGGCACCATGTGGTCATGGCCAGGTCAGGTCCCGATCCCAGCTCCTTCAACACCTATGTGATCAATACCGCCCGTCTGTCGATCGAGCCTCCGGTTCGGGCCCATGCCCTGGCGCTCTACGGCATGGCCGGTGGAGCCAATCGCCGGCGGGTCACGGAGGGTCTGCTGTGGGATGGGGCTGACTCGGTGGACGAGGTGCTGGAATGGGTGGAACGCCAGCGAGCCCGGCCCTTTTCGGTCGGCGGGTTCGGATGGGTGATCCTGGACCGGAGCGGCGAGGTGTCGGGCACGGCCAGAAACCCTCTCGGCTCCATCACGCTGCGACCCCACCATTTCCCCGGTCGATGCACGGTGGGCTACTGGCTGGGGGCCGACCACTGGCGTCGGGGCGTGATGACGGAAGCCCTGTCCGGACTGATCGAGTTCGCCTTCCGCGACCTGGGGATCGTCAAGATCGAAGCCGAGGTGTTCTCCCGCAACGCTGCCGGTCGGGCACTGGTGGAGGGCCTCGGCATGAAACGGGAAGCCGAGCTTCGCCGGGCGGTGCTGAAACAGGGCGAGTGGCTGGATGAACTGACCTACGGGCTCCTTCCCGAAGAGTGGTCGAAGCCCCGCTCCACCACCGCCTAAGGAGCGGTTCGGCGCCAAGTGGACGAGGAGGTAGGAGATGGCCGTTCGACTCAACCCGTACCTGAGTTTCCGCGACAACGCCCGGGACACGACGGAGTTCTACCAATCCTCTTCGGGGGCAAGCTCACGATCAACACCTTGGCCGAATTCCAGGCCAGAGAGGATCCCGCCGAGCAGGACAAGATCATGCGCTCCATGCTCGAGACACCCACCGGCTGGTCCTCGTGGGAGCCGACACCCCGAACAGCATGGAGTATCAGCCTCCCAGTAGTAGATTCCCTGAGCAGAGACGACGAAAGCTACCTACGCGGCTACTGCGATGCCCTGGTCAAAGGAGGCACCGTCGTCGCGCCTCGGGAGGCGTCCCGCCTGACGAAACCGATAGGTTGGAGAGTGGGAGCCTATGGGGCTCAGGACTCGGGGTCGATCCGCACTCCCTCGAACTCGACCCGCCCCGGCTCGGCATAGCGCCGACCGTTGACC
>CAZAHX010000426.1:0-1507 GCA_964485005.1 uncultured Acidimicrobiaceae bacterium
TCGACCAGGAGATCCTGCTTCGAGTCGACATGGGCGTACAGCGACGAGCCGAGAAGACCAAGCTCCTTGCCCAGATCCCGCATGGAGGTGCCGTGGTAGCCCCGGCTGGCGAAGAGACGGCCGGCTGCCTCCACCACGTCGGCCCTGGTATTGCGGGTGGTGACCATCAGCGGTGGTCGTACCGGACCACGACCCGGTCCGTCGTGGGGTGGGCCTGGCAGGTGAGAACGAACCCGGCCTCCAGTTCCGAGTCGACAAGTGCGTAGTTCTTCTCCATGACCACCTCGCCCTCCTCGATGCGCCCCTTGCAGCTGGCGCACATCCCCCCCTTGCAGGAGAAAGGGAGCTCGGGCCGCACCCGCAGTGCGGCGTCGAGGACGGCGGTGTCCGGTGACATCCTGGTTTGTGCCGCCCGCCCGTCGAGGATGACGGTGAGCTCCACCGAGCCCTCGCCGTCGAGCGGCTCGGCGGGGAGGGCCGCCGAGTCGAGGGGCCCGGCGAAGAAGAGCTCGTCGTAGATCGTCGCCTCGTCGGCGCCGAGGGTGGTCAAGGTGTCGCGCGCGGTCATCACCAGGTCGTGCGGGCCGCATAGGTACCACCCGTCCACAGGCTCGTCCCCGAGGAGCCGATCGTGGATGACCCTGATCTTCTCCGCGTCGATGCGCCCCGAGAGCAGGGGCACGTCCGAGCCCTCCCGGCTCAGGATATGGAAGAGCTGGAACCGGTCCCGGTAGCGGTCCTTCAACCCCTCCAGCTCGTCGAGGAACATGATGCTGTTTGCGGTGCGGTTCCCGTAGAGCAGAGTCCACCGCGCCCCGGGCTCCATCTCCAGGGAAGTGGAGACGAGGGACATCACCGGGGTGATCCCGGAGCCGGCGGCGATGGCCACGGCGCGGCGCGGCTTGGACGGGTCTAGGTCGATGGTGAACTCTCCGATGGGGGGCATCACCTCGAGGATGTCCCCTGCCTGGATCGCCGTGGTCGCATAGTTGCTGAATTTCCCACCCGGGAGCCTCTTGATGCCCACCCGGAGCTTGCCGGAGCGGGCGTTGGCGCATATCGAGTAGGAGCGGCGAAGGTCTTCACCCTCGATCTCGGCGCGAAGCGTCACATGCTGCCCCGGGATGTACGAGAAGGTGTCGGCCAGCTCCGGGGGGACGTCGAAGGTGACCGCCACGGCGTCGTCCGTGAGGGGGGTCACCTCGGTGACCCGCAGCGGGTGAAAGACGACCTGGGCCATCAGTGCCGCTTGAAGTAATCGAAGGGCTCGTCACACGAAGAACAGACCATGAGGGCCTTGCACGCAGTGGAGCCGAATTGGGAGATCAGCCGGGACGACCCGCCGGCGCAGTTCGGACACACGACCTCGGCGGGGTCGGTCGGCGGAGCGATCCCGAACTCGGCGAGCTTGCGATGACCCTCCTCGGTGATCCAATCGGTGGTCCATGACGGCGAGTACGTGGTGCGCACCTTCGCCTCGTCGACCCCAATCCGCTGGAGGGCGGCG